>NZ_HF986111.1:0-42861 GCF_000431435.1 Veillonella sp. CAG:933 | reverse complement strand
ATAAAAGTCTAACTTTTTGGGGTCACTACAGAATTCTTTCGAAACTATTATTTTTCAATAGCATCATTACAGATGGTTTTAGAATGAAAGGTTCTGTATTTGAGAGGCGATAAACCATAATTAAGACGAAAGAGTTCAATAAAATGACTTAACTGATTGAAACCGACCGCTAATGAAATATCTGATACTGATTGAGATGTTTGTAATAGCAGATCTTTGGCTTGATTAAGCCGATAATTGTTTAAATATTTAATAGGTGATGTACTGGCATATTTATTGAATAAGGCGGTACATCTATTTTTATTGGTAAAAGCTTGCTTAGCAATAGCGGTTACGGTTAGTTGCTTGTCGTAATGACTGTGAATGTATTCAATCATCGCGTAGAATAGAGCCAGTTCTTTTTTGTTGACCGGTTTTGATTCTTCCTTGGTAAGTGGATAGAGTTGTTCAATGATTTCCATAATGAAATTAATAACTTCTAAATGATGAAATGGAGTATCGTCTAACTCTATAAAAGATTGCAACTGTTTTAGCTGATTTGGCTGTAGGGGTAACATGGCATAAGCGAGTGACGGGTTTTGGGTAATGGGATTAATAAAATGAGTTTGGATATAGTCAATAAATAAACTATCGGTAAAGTTTAGACAGAGTGAATGTGTATCTTGGTCTATTGTTTTTGACGTATGTAGTTGGTGAGGATTTACAAATAATAATGTATTTGGTGTTAAATGAAAGGTTTTATTATTAACACGATATTCTAATGATCCGGAAATAACCCAAGTCAGTTGGATTTCATTATGCCAGTGAATGGGCACCATGTCGGACGTAGCATGGACGAAATCCTGGGTATATACGGATAAAGGTAAATCAAGGGCTATATAGGGGAGGTTTTCGCGAAGCTCACTGGTGAAACTCATGGCAAATGCTTGCCCTTTATTTTTTGATTGTGGATGAGATTCTATCATAACTAATCCTCCTTTGATGATATGTCTTGATTTAAATTATAAAGGAATATTTATTACAATACAACATAATAAGTATGATAAAAAGTACAAATCAGATAAAAATACGTTCGTATTCGATAGTAAGAAAATCACGATACCCTTATACTTAGGGCATAGATAAGAAGTTCTATAGTGGATGTCAGTAGGTATAGGAGGAACTATTATGTTAAAAATTAACGAACAACGATTGTTGAATCGAATCAACCAACTTGGTGAAATCGGCATTGATGAAAATGGAGCCCGTACCAGAGCGGCTGCTTCCGATACGGAAAAAGCCGGGCGCGATCAGGTAGTGGCATGGATGAAAGAAGCCGGACTTCGTGTAGCAGTAGATTATATTGGTAATATTTTTGGGATATGGGAGACCGAGTCCAATAAACATGAAGCACCGATTATGATGGGTTCTCATATTGATACGGTTATTAATGCCGGCAAATATGACGGTTATTATGGAGTGTTGGCCGGCCTTGAAGTAATTCAAAGTTTACAGGAACAGCAGATTGTAACAAAATGTCCATTGGTTGTAGGAGCCTTTACCAATGAAGAAGGTATTCGTTACTCACCGGATATGATGGGCTCCCTTGTATATGCAGGAGGTCTTGATGTAAAAGAAGCCTAAGCTATTGTTGGTGTAGACGGCACGATTTTAGGAGAAGAATTAAAGCGTATCGGATATGAAGGGACAGAAGAACCGGGATTTATTAAACCTCGTGCGTATATTGAACTGCATATCGAGCAAGGCCCTATTTTAGATGTAGAAGGCATCTCTATCGGCGCTGTTGAAAATTTGAAAGGGATTTCTTGGCAACGAATTGAGATTAAAGGTGTAGCTAATCATGCAGGTACAACACCGACTAATATGAGAGTGGATGCGGGTTTGGCCGCAGCCAAGGTAATTACTTTTATGCGTGACCGTTGTAATCAGTCAGGTGGTACTACAGTAGCGACAACGGGTACGATTGCTTTTGAACCAAATGCGATTAATGTAATCCCATCAAAAGCTGTTTTTACAGTTGATGTACGCAACCCTAATGAGGAACGCTTAATAGCTGAAGAACAGGCTTTAGCGGCATACCTAAAAGAATTGGCAGTGACCGATAAGGTACAAATTAGTACGGAGCAATTAGTACGTTTTCAACCGGTACAATTTGATGAAACAATTGTAAGTATGGTGGAACAAGTGGCTAATGAAATGCATTTATCGAATCGTCGGATGACGTCCGGTGCCGGTCAAGATGCACAGATGATGGCGCGGATTTGCCCGTCGGCCATGATTTTTGTACCAAGTGTAAACGGTATTAGTCATAATCCGAAAGAATATACTAAAGACGAAGATATTTTTGCCGGAGCCAATGTATTCATTAATGTAATCAAAAATTTGGCGCAGTAAACAATCGATTTTCTTGAAGAAGATAAATTTCTAAGAAGAATTACAGTTAGTCTATGAATAACATAAGTTAAGGAGAATCCATGATAAATATTGTTCCTATTCAAAAAGATGTTAGATCTAGTGACTTTGATGCCTTGTTTACTGTTGCAAAGGCAAAAGCAGTTAAGGAATTCCACGAGAGTTTACCGGGGTACGAGGCAACACCGTTACGAGAACTAAGTGCATTAGCTAAACATGTGGGACTAAAAAATTTATTTGTAAAAGATGAAAGCTATAGATTTGAGTTGAATGCTTTTAAGGGCCTTGGTGGCAGTTATGCGCTGGCTGAAGTGATTGCTACAAAATTAAATATAACGCCGGCTGAAGTGAAAAATGTAGAGCCAAACAGTTTCACTTTTGTAACGGCTACCGATGGCAATCATGGACGCGGTATTGCTTGGGCTGCTAAGAATTTAAAACAGCAAGCTGTTGTGTATATGCCGAAAGGATCGGCTGTCGAACGATTGGAAAATATTCGTAAACTTGGTGCTACGGCAGAGATTACCGAACTGAACTATGATGATACAGTTCGTTTTGCTAAATCACAAGGTGACGCTAACGGTTGGATTTTGGTGCAAGATACGGCATGGCCGGGCTATGAGGAAATTCCCGGTTGGATTATGCAAGGCTATATGACAATGGCGTTAGAGGCTGTACAGTCTTTGGGAGATATTGTACCTACCCATATTTTCTTACAGGCCGGAGTTGGTGCTATGGCCGGAGCTTTAACCGGATTTTTCAATCATTATTATGGTGATAAGAAACCAACCATAATTTATGTAGAACCTAATAAGGCAGACTGTGTATTTCAGACAGTTAAAGCCAATGATGGTACCTTACATGCCGTGACGGGAGATTTAGATTCTATTATGGCCGGCCTTTGTTGTGGTGAGGTATGTACGGTAGGCTGGGAACAAATTCGTCAATTTGGCGATTACAGTGTGTCTTGCGATGATAAAGTTGCAGCCGATGGAATGCGTGTGTTGGGGAATCCGTTGTATGGTGATGAACAAATCATTTCAGGTGAAAGCGGTGCTGTTACAACCGGACTCGTTTATCGTCTTATGGTTGATGCGGATAAAGCGCCTATGCGTTCAGAGTTGGGATTAAATGAAGAATCTGTTGTTCTTTGTATCAGTACTGAAGGCGATACGGATACAGTTAATTATCGACGCATTGTTTGGGATGGTGCATGCGGTTTAATAAAGTAAATTTTGCTAATAAGGCACTTTGCAATGATTGCTCGCAAAGTGTCTTGTTTTTTATTATAATGAAATTATATTGAGTTTTTTGATTATAAATAAGGTATAATAAAATTAGAAATGGCTAAATTACGTCATTTGAATAAAAAAGCATGGAGGACTCTTATGAAAGATTTGTACTGTATGTTGGAGAGAGAGGTACTACCTGCTTTTGGTTGTACGGAGCCGATTGCGCTGGCCTTTGCGGCGGCGAAAGCGGTGGAAGTTTTGGGGGAATTTCCAAGCAGCTTGCACGCTGATTGCAGCGGCAACATCATTAAAAACGCGAAGAGCGTAACTATCCCGAATGCACAGGGGCGAACCGGTTTTTACTACAGTCTGATTTTGGGCGCTATTGTGGGTGATGCGTCTAAAGAACTGGAAGTACTCGAAGGTTTGACATCGGATGATGTGAAGCGGGCTGATGAATTATTTGAAAGTAATTTCTGTACCGTATCGTTGGCGGAAGGTGTGGCCAATCTGTACATCGCCGTAACCGCTAAAACGGCGGATCACGAAGTGAAGGTAACGGTTCAACAGAAACACACTAATATTACGCACATCGAAAAAGACGGGGAAGTTATATTTGATATGCCGTTGGAACAGATTTTGGCGGAAGAAGTGCAGATGACATTTGATGACTGCTATGAATTCGCTGAAGAGGCTGATTTTAAGCGGCTCAAAGAATTATTGCATCGTCAGTTTGAATATAATATGGCCATTGCCGAAGAGGGGATGAAAAACTCCTACGGTTCAAACATCGGTAAACTTATTATTGAAGATTCTGCCAGCATTGCGGATAAGGCACGTGCTTATGCGGCGGCCGGCTCCGATGCGCGCATGGGCGGTTGCAGCATGCCGGTTATGATTAACTGCGGCAGCGGCAATCAGGGAATTACCTTAGCCGTTCCTATTCATGTGTATGCTGAAGAATATGATGTGCCTGAAGAACGACGTTATCGTGCGTTGGCCTTGGCTAATGTGTTAGCACTTTATATTAAGCATGATATTGGGCGTTTGAGTGCCTATTGTGGTGTGGTGAGTGCCGCATCTGCTACGGCAGCAGGTATTGCGTACTTAACGGATGAGCCGAAAGAAGTGGTATGGGAAACCCTATCCAATGCACTGGTTGGTACATCCGGCGTGGTTTGTGACGGCGCCAAAGCATCGTGTGCCATGAAGATTGGTATGTCTCTGGGCAATGCGTTATTATCCTATCGCCAGGCGAAGTCGAATAATAGTTTTAAAAACGGTGACGGTATCGTTAAAGCTAATATCGATGAAACGGTGCATACGGTGGGGCGTATCGCTCGTGACGGTATGCGCGAGACGGACATTGTAATTTTAGAATCAATGATTGAAAAATAATATAGAGCAAAATAAAAATATTTCTAACTAGTCTCAAAACCGAATTATATCTATAATAGAAATATAAGGTATATCTAAGAAAGAGAGTGACTATAATGAGCAAAACAGTATTAATCACAGGTGCTACTTCGGGAATCGGCTGCGCTACGGCTTTAGCTTTTGCCAAAGCGGGGTATGACCTTTTATTATGCGCTCGTCGCTTGGAAGTATTGGAAAACATGAAAGCCGAATTCGAACCGGAATACGGCATCAAGGTAACTCCGTTTGCCCTTGATGTAACAAATCGTCAAGCAGTTACGGAAACGTTACCGGCGGTGATTGAAAAAGCCGGCGGTGTAGATATTCTTGTAAATAATGCAGGCTTGGCGCAAGGTCTCGATGCTTTCCAAGAAAGTTCCATCGATGATATTGAGCTCATGATTAATACAAATGTAAAAGGTTTGCTCTATGTATCACGTACCGTATTACCGTTCATGTTGGCTAAAAATGCCGGTCACATTATTAACTTAGGTTCTACGGCCGGTATTTATGCGTACGCTAAAGGCGCTGTATACTGTGCCACTAAAGCGGCTGTTAAAACACTGAGTGACGGTATCCGCATCGATACGATTGAGTCGGATATTAAAGTGACGACGATTCAACCGGGTATTGTGGAAACACCGTTCAGTGAAGTTCGTTTTCACGGTGATAAGGAAAAAGCGGCTGCTGTATATGCCGGCGTAGAAGCGTTGCAGGCGGAAGATATTGCGGACATTATCGTATTTGCCGCTACGCAGCCAAAACGCGTGCAGATTTCGGACATTACCATCATGGCCAATCAGCAGGCCACCGGTTTTATGATTGCAAAGAAATAAGAAATGACAGTTGCCTGTGGTGCCCATAAAGCACTACAGGCAATTGGTGGTTATATATCTTTTTCCGGCGGGCTAGTTATATTAGCATGTCGGTTACTTATGAGTTTGAATTTAAGATTGTAGTTAAAAGAGGAGTTCCTATGAATAGTGAAAACTGGGTCGGTTCCTTACCGGTTTGGGATAATTTTAAAATGTGTATGACTGAAAAATATTTAAAATTTGAAGGTCGTGCTACCCGTGGTGAGTACTGGAAATTTGTGCTCATTCAATTCGTTATTATAATTGTGTTGGAATTCTTAATCAGTATTTTCAGTATTGGTTCGACCTTCGAAGATATTTTGACCTTGGTAGTCACCTTACCGTTCATTTTGCCTTCGTTAGCGGTGCAGACCCGTCGGCTTCATGACTTGAACCGTAGTGCGTGGTGGCTTTTACTCCACTTCGTGCCCTATGCCGGTTCTTTTGTTTTGTTTATTTTCTCCGTCATGAAAGGGAATCCAGTACCTAATAAATACGGCCCCGTACCGGATTACAGCTATTACAGGGGCTAATGGAGCTTGAATATTAATACTGTTTTAACCTCTGAGCCCAAAAGCAAGGATTCAAACCGGGACTTGGAGTTTTACTATAGTAATTATTTTAAGCAGTAACGGAATGGGGGAATGCACCGGCAGCGTCTGGGAATGGCTTAACCACTTATTACGGGCGGTGGGCAACATTTGATTGATACTATATTTTACGTTTGAATTGTACGATTAAAAACTTAACATTGTGCCGATTTTAAATTTTTAAGTATATCAGTTGGTTATTTTACCGTGCCAGGGGGAAACTTATGAAAATAATTACGGTCAATAAGATTATGTGCAGTCATTATGTAGATGAAATCGAAGCTATTAAAAAGCACCCGTTCATAGTAACCGGGCGAGCTAAGGTAGCAGTTGACCAAGGTCGTGTATTGTTAGGACAAAATTCGGCGAAATGTGAAACAGTCAATCATGTTATTCATGACGAAATAAAGGCGCTCACACGAGGGATAAATGATAAAATTCCCGACCATTATCCGGGTGTTCACCCAACGTAAACGTTAAGATGTTTTGGTTTAATATTTATGATAATTCGGTGTGATACCGGTTTTCATAATTTGCATTTGATAAAGATTAATAATTAGTGTAGAATGTTCATTTATATCGTTTTATTGAATGATATACATGAATTTTTTTATAAGTGGTTGTTAGTTAAGGGTTTGCGTAGAGAGGAGTATTGGGATGAATTGTCAAAATTGTGGTAAAGAATTGGAGGCCGGGCAAGCATTTTGTTCACACTGTGGTCAAGATGTTGCTGCGGCAGAGACTTCGGTAGCAGCGACGTCAACAAATGCGGTGCCTGCGGTAGATGCGGATGGCTATCCTTTACATTGGGTGGGATCCTTACCGATTTGGGAAAACTTTAAGATGTGCATGACTAAAAAGTTCTTTACCATACAAGGTCGTGCTACACGGGGAGAGTATTGGAAGTTTTCTTTGGTGCATTATGTGATTGTAATTGTAGCGGCTCTAATTGGGTCGGTTATGGAGTCGAGTAAAATTGTTGAAAGCGTACTCAGTTTATTGAGCCTCGCATTATTTATGCCGTCATTAGCCGTAATGGTTCGACGACTTCATGACACCAATCGCAGTGCCTGGTGGTTAGTACTCATTTTAATTCCTTTCATAGGCACTATTGCGGGTATTGTTTTAATGCTTTTAAAAAATAATCCATTGCCTAATAAATATGGTTCTTTGCCTGATTACAGTAATTATCAAGGGTAATCGTGAGCAATTATTTAGTTAATTAAACATTGAATATTAAATTTATAAAACAGTCATTGGCTTTGATGAGGCAGGCTTTTCAAAAGTTCGTGAAAAGGTGCAGTCATAGCTTAGGGCTGTTTTTTTGTATACAAAAATGATTGAAAAAGTATGTTAGAATATAATTAGCAATATAATAATTTAATCGGCAATAAAAGTTAGAAGTGTTTAACTTTATTGTCGAATCATGTATACTATCTAAAAAAATGATTGCTGGGAGGTTTATTATGTATTGTAGTCATTGTGGTAAAGAATTGTCACCGGAAGCCAGGTTTTGTCCTAATTGCGGACAAATGCGCGTTGCGTCCACCGTACCGGTAGTGGCAAATCATCAGAAGAGTTCGCTGGAATTCACTGAAAATATAAAATTATGCCTTATTGAAAAGTACTGTACCATTGAAGGTCGTGCTACGCGCGGTGAGTACTGGAAGTTTATGTTATTTGTAGGGCTATTAATCCTTGTAGTTGAATTTCCGTTGATGTTTATTACCGGAATGTTTATGAATGTAGCCGACTCCAATGTACCGTTCTTCTTTTTCTTTTTTATCAGCGTAGCCGCTTGGCTAGCCTTGTTACCACCTATTATTACCTGTGAAATACGTCGTTATCATGATACCGGCTTCAGCGGTTGGTGGTATTTCTTACACCTTATTCCGGGCGGTAGTTTTATTCTCTTAATTTTTACGCTCTTGCCAAGTCAGATGTATGAAAATGAGTATGGACCGTTGCCGGATTATACGGATCATGTAAGCAAAAAGTGGTTCAACAATAAGAAAATTTCAGATATATAGGACATTTTGCGCTGTTTTTATTTTATAGGACAAAATGAGTTGTTTTTTAGGCCGATAAGATAAGTAGTTACCTAGTCTTATGGGTCTTTTAAAATGAACGCAAAAAAGCGATGGACCGGGGTCCATCGCTTTTTGTTAGGAGTATGTTTTATGCGGTATGTGGTATCAGTATTACTCTTCCGAACGTTTGGACGTGATAGAGCGGTAGAGGTAATAAACAAAGCCACAAAGTAAGAGAATGGATACAACCATGAAGCCTACTTTAAATGCAAATACCATCATTTTGAAGGAAATATACATAAATAAGCCGGCTAACAATAACATAATTAAAGATTTCATTTTACAAGTCTCCCTACTGTTATAATTTAATGTCTACTTTTTATAAAGAAATATTTAAGCCATCTAATTGTTTTTTTAGTTGATTAAAATTAGCTTCCGCTAAATCTAGTTTTTCAACGGTATCTAACGTTTTGAAATTAAGATTTCTTTTTTCAGATTTTATTTTGTCTATGAATGTCTGTTTAGTTTCGCTATCTAAGTCAGATGTTGATACTCTGTAAAGATATTTTGTATATAATTCACCTAAACCTTCAATAAGAGTAAATGCTTTGTATTCATAAAGAGAATTATCCATTTTTTACACCTTTCTAATACGAAAACTTTAAATTTTCTTGATGTACATAAAAAATGACAAAATAACATTATGGTACAATCGATTATTTGGCTTGATTATTGTGCTGTTTACAAGCACAGGGCTTGCTGTTTTTTTTAAATTATAGCAAATTCGGGAGTAAATCGCAAATTATCGATATGAAAATGATGGTATGTTGTGATTATGTTGCCGGAATAATTTGGTTCTAAATAAAATTTGCTGTTCGGATTATTCTATTTTTTCGGCTGTTTCGGAAAAATAAAGGTTTTTTCAAATTCACAGAACAGCTTTAAGAGTGGCGTATCTAAGTAGGACAAGGCGGTATCACCGATTTCTCGCGAAATTCCGAAGAACGGTTCAGCAATAGAGCCGGCAATAGCTGCCAAGGTATCGCTGTCGCCGCCGATGGAAATGGCATTGCGAATGGTATCTTCAAAGTCGTTACCTTCAAGAAAGGCTACAACGGCTTGCGGTACCGTTCCTTTACAACTACCTTGAAATGTGTAGGTAGGACGAATTCCGTCAATGGTGAAATTCAAGTCATAATAATTATCTTGGACAAACTTGCGAATTTCGTCTTTGGAAGCACCGGTACGTGCTAAATAAATGGCACCGGCCGTAGCTTGCGCGCCGGCAATACCGTCTGGGTGGTTATGAGTGACAGCCGTTACGGTGTGAGCTAAATTAAGGACTTCTTCTAAGCTGTCGCCGGCGTAGGCACAGCCGCTGACACGCATGGCCGCACCGTTCCCAAAACTGTTGTATGGTTTTGGGTCTTTTTCATAGAGCCATTAGTAAAACATGCCGCCATAGTCGTAATTAGGACCATGATAAGCTCGTCCCAGAATACGCATAGACATTACGGTTGTTTGAGCCAGCTTTTCAGGGGGAGCCGTAGCAGCCTTTAATAAAGCATTACCAATGGCTATGGTCATCACGGAATCATCGGTAGCATGACAAGGGGGTTTAAAAAGTTCAAATTCTTTAGACTTCAGATTGTCCCATTCAAAACGGGAGCCTACAACGTCGCCTACAATTGCACCTAACATAGTAATACGCCTCCTCATATCCAACACCTAATTCAATTAAAAAAACGATGAATATTCAGGTTAAAAAACCAAAAAATATCGTTAGGCTTATATTATACCACATGCTTTTTACGATAAATATAGAGGCTAAGTTCAATGAATTTTATCAAGATACTTGAAATGTGATTATAAAATGAAGTCGTTAAAAGTTAAAAGAGGGAAACTTTCAATGTGTGTGGAACTCTTTACTTATAGAGTAAGTCTCCAATTTATGAAATGAGGATTTTTTGCAAAAGGTTTAGGGGAATAGTAAATAGGTTTAGGAGAATAGTAAATAGGTTTAGGGGTACAGTCAATCGGGGAGGATGGTATGGATTATTGGGGTCTAATACGGCGAATTATTATCGGAGTTTTAATCATGGCGTCAGCGTCGATAATGGTTTCCACAAACAGTGTGGATAAAGTATTTGAACAGGCCACCAGATGGGTTGGTTACTGGGAGCAGGGTAAAAAAGCATTAGGTTTAGAGTCCGATACTAAAGAGACAACTACATCAGCGGCCAAGGGCGAAATTGCAACCGAAGCCAAGGATACGTCAAAAGATGTGCTGGAGCTTAAGGAGCTCGAAAGTGCGTTGACCACGTTTGTAAATTATCATTTGTTTCTTACGGAGCATAAGTATGCCCGTGCGTATCAATTGCTTTCCGATAATTACCAACAGAATGTGGCCGGTAATTATGAGACCTGGGTTAACAGCTTTAGCGCAACCAAAGGAGTTGTCGTATCTTCAATGGATTTAGTTTCACAAACCGAGGATACGATTATCATTAAATATACATTACATAAGTTGGTCGATGAAGGTAACGATACGGTGCGTAGGGAATTTGCCGGTGAAGCGACGCTGCGCAAAGATGGACCGGTTTGGTTAATCGATGAAATTAAAGAGAAATCGTTGTAAGAAGGAGGAGGTTAGCATGTATCAACGCAATGATAAGGGACAGATTATTGGGGCTTGTGTACTGGGGGTATTTTTATTTTTTGGTAATATGTATATGTCCTATGCCAATACGATGAGCGTATTGGAGGAAGCGGCTGATTATGCCGATGAAAGTTATCAGGAACGAAATCAGCAAATACTGAATACGACAGCCAAAGAAGTGACCACGTTAACATCAAATGGTGTGACCACTACGGCAACTGAAACAGTAACTAAAACACAACCGGTAGTAAAACCTAAATCATCCGATCCAAAAACATTGGCCGCTGACAGTGCTATGAACACATTTAGAACATATCATCAGATGATTACTGATGGTGATATTTCTAAGGCCTATGATTTGTTATCTGAAAATTATAAGCGAGAAGGGGGCAATTCTTTTTATGATTGGTCCATGGGGTATATCAAAACCAAGGAAAGTATAGTGGATTCTATGCGCGTTATTTCCCAAACAGATGACACGATTGTGATTCAGTATACGTTGCATGCGGAAGACTATACAGGTAACAAGGGCGACACGGTGGCGAGCAAATTTGCCGGCGAAGTGACGATGCGTAAACAAGGGTCGGGCTGGCTTATTGATGATATGTCGGCCCGTAAGATTTAGAAGTGAGGCGAATTAATGAAAGGCAGAAAAGGTCTTAAACGGCTTGGATTTTTAATGGCTTTGCTTATGGCTTTAGTGGTTATGGCAGGGTGCGGCTCTGATACAAAGCCCCAGGCTAAGGAAGAAATTTGGCAAAAGACGGATTTGACGGCCGAGCAAAAAGTAGACTCATTACTTGAGTCCATGAGTGATGAAGAAAAAGTCGGCCAGCTGATTTTATTCGGCATGCAAGGGACTCAGGTAAACGACGATGTGCGCTATATGCTGAGCGAATACAAAATGGGCGGCATTATTTTGTTTGACCGCAACATGGAATCCAAAGAACAGGTTGCAGCGTTGATTCAAGATTTACAGAAAGCGGCTCGCCAAAGTGAAAAAGCACCGCTCTTTGTAGCTATAGATCAGGAAGGCGGCTGGGTGGCGCGCCTGAGCAGTGAGCTTGTAAAAGTACCGGCCGCTGAACAGCTGGGGCAAGGTACACCGGCGGAAGCAGCAAAACTAGCATTAGAAAGTGGTAAAGAGTTAAAATCATTAGGTTTTAATGTGAACTTTGCACCGGTTGCCGATTTGGGCCTTGCCGATGAACGTTCTTACGGCACCACCGCGGCTGAAGTCATTCCATTTGTTAAGGCGGTGGGCAATGCTTACCATGAAGCGGGGCTTATTTATTCGTTAAAGCATTTTCCGGGTATCGGTCGTACCGTGACGGACTTACATAAAGAGGGCAATACGATTGACGCATCGGCCGATGAATTATGGGCCACCGATTTAAAGCCCTTTGAGACGATCATACAATCGGTGAATAACGACGACTATATGGTCATGGTTTCCCATGCGGTTTACAGCAATCTCGATGATACCATGCCGGCCAGCTTGTCTAAGGTTATTATGCAAGATATTTTACGTCAAAAGCTGGGATATAAAGGTGTCATCATTACGGATGATATGGAAATGGGCGCCGTTGCCAATCATTACAGTTTTGGCGATATGAGTGTTAAGGCTGTTAACGCCGGTGTGGATATTGTGCTTATCGGTCAAGAGTACAATCACGCCATCGAGGGTTATAATGCGATTTTAAAGGCCGTGCGCAGCGGTGACATCTCCAAAGACCGCTTAAATGATGCGGTGCGTCACATATTAATGTTGAAAATCAGCCATAATTTGGCATGGTAATAGTTATTAATTCGTAAGGAATAGATGGAAAACGGGGAATAGGTAAAGGAGTGGAATTATGTACTGTACAAAATGCGGAGCTAAACTTGGGGAAGGCAGTCGTTTTTGTTCGAAATGCGGCACGGCCGTCGGTGAAATAGCCATGCCGGACGTGAGTGAACCGGCGCAGCCGAAAAAGGAACAGCAAGGAGAACAATTCAAGAAGGATAGTCAATTCAGCCAGCCGGTTTATGTAGAGGAGCCGGTGGCAGATGATTCGTCAGATGGCAATCAGCCAAAAGAAGTCGGTGTTAATAATCAAGTGCCGGCGGCAAAGCCACAGTCCTCTAATACGCACTATGCCAATTGGGAGAATGGTGAAGGTTATCCGCCTAACTGGGTGGGTTCCCTATCTTTAATCGATAATTATATTATGTGTCTTAAGGATAAATATGCTGATTTCAAGGGGCGGGCTACGCGCGGTGAATTTTGGCGCTTTGTGTTGGCCCAATGGGTAGTAGGCTCGCTGTTAACGCTTATTTTTAGTGTTATTTCGGATTTTGGCAGTATTATAAGCAGTGTAATCGGCCTGGCTTTTATCATACCTTCCATAGCCGTACAGGTACGGCGGCTCCATGATATCGGTCGTACGGGCTGGTGGTATTTAATCGTATTTGTACCATTTGGTGTTATCGTTCTGTTAATTTTCAGCATACAGCAGAGTCAACCGGAAACGAATCAATATGGGCCGTTACCGGATTATTCCAACTATGAGAAATCAGAGTTTTCGAGCCGTTATTTTGGTAAAATATAAAACTCTTAAAAAAATCTCTTGACAAAGTATATATGTATGTGCGAAAATAGCAATAATCAAATGAGATATGTGATGAACAGGTATAAAGAACTATTTAGTTGCTTACAGAGAGTTGCCGGTCGGTGCGAGGCAATAGAACGGATAGTATCGAAACTCGCCTCGGAGCATTGCGGCTGAACTGAAGTAAGCCGTGACGGTAGTTCCGTTATAACTGCAAGAGAACCAACTAGGGTGGTACCGTGTTATAGTTTATGATGCCCCTGGAACACATTATGTGATTCCGGGGGCTTTTTTGTTAGATGAAAAAATAAATGAAAATTTTACTTCAAGTCTAAATTTTAAATTTTCAGGTCTCAAGTCTTACTTCATCCGGCAAAAATCATAGCTGTTAATAGGCTGCTATTAATGTATATAACGCCCCTGGACGTACAGTTTTACTGTGCATCCGGGGGCGTTTTTATATTATCCGAGTCAAGATTTTTTAAGAAGAATAGTTTAAAAATAATGGCGTGACGGTTCTTTTGAGAAAAAAGAGAGAGAATGCATTGTGGGTGAGAGCATGATGCACTGGGGACTCATTTGAGCGAGAAGAGAGGAACCGGTCCCGTGGGTGAGAGCGCGGGGCTGAGCCGGTTCGCTTAAGAAATGATGAGTCTTAGTATGGCGGGTGAGAGCGCTGTACTGATGAAATTTTGGGTAAACAAAGAGTGGCGCTAAACATATAGGGCGCTTAGTTGAGAAATAAGAGAGCGAAAAGAGAGGGAATGTATATGACACAGGGGCAAGCAACTGATCAAGTCAACGAAGTAACAAATCAAGCAGTTAACCAGACAGCCAATAATGTAGTAAATCAGGATCGAGTTTATTTTTTCGATACAACCTTGCGTGACGGTGAACAGAGCCCGGGCGTATCATTACAGACGCCGGAGAAGATTGAAATTGCGCAGAACTTGGTACGCTTAGGCATTGATGTGATTGAAGCGGGCTTTCCGGCTGCATCGCCGGGGGACTTTGAAGCGGTTAAAAAAATCGCCGATGAAGTAAAAGGCGCCACTATTTGCGGCTTGGCCAGAGCCAATAAGGCAGACATTGAGCGCACCGCGGAAGCTTTGAAAGGCGCTGAGCATAGCCGTTTGCATGTGTTTATTGCCACCAGCGATATTCACTTAGAATATAAATTGAAAAAAACGCGCGATGAAGTCATTGAAATCGTAAAAGACTGCTTAGCTTTTGCAGCCGGCAAATTTGATGAAATCGAGTTTTCCGCCGAAGATGCATCGCGTACCGACTTGGATTATTTATGTGAAGTCTTTGGTGTTGCCATCGAAGGGGGCGCTACCATCCTGAACGTGCCGGATACGGTGGGCTATATGACGCCGGATGAGTTTGCTTATAAAATCCGTTACATCAAGGAGCATGTAAAGGACATCGACAAAGCCATCATCAGTGTTCATTGCCATGATGATTTGGGCATGGCCAACGCCAATACCTTGGCTGCCATTCAAGCGGGAGCCCGTCAGGTGGAAGGCACCATTAACGGTCTTGGCGAACGAGCCGGTAATGTGGGCATTGAAGAAGTTGTAATGGCTTTAAAAACTCGCGCCGATATTTACGGCGTAACCACCGCCATCGATACGAAACAGTTCACTCGTGTCAGCAAATTGGTCAGCAAATTGACGGGTATGGTGGTACCGCCGAATAAGGCGATTGTAGGGCGTAACGCTTTTGCCCATGAATCGGGTATTCATCAGCACGGTATGTTGAATAATCCGACCACCTATGAAATTATGACACCGGAAAGTGTGGGGGCAGAAAAAACGAGCATCGTCCTTGGCAAACATTCCGGCCGTCATGCCTTTGAAAGCCATTTGGAGGGCATGGGCTTTAAGTTTGATACGGCCAAAGTGAACGACTTATTCGCTAAATTCAAAGCCTTGGCGGATCGTAAAAAAGAGATTTTTGACGAAGACATTTTGGCTTTAGTTATCGACAATATCGACCATGTAAAAGCAGTGGAACTTGTCCATCATCATTATAAATCTAACGAACGAGGCTATGCTTACGCCGATGTACGTTTGAAAACACCGCAAGGTATTCGCGAAGATGCGGCGGTCGGTGACGGTTCGGTAGATGCGTCGTTAAAAGCGGCACAGCGTGTTATCGGTTTGCCGATTGAACTCAAGGATTATCAGGTACGAGCCGTAACGGAAGGGCAGGATGCGCTTGGTGAAGTGCAGGTAACGATTGAATATAAAGGCCGCCGATATAACGGACGCGGCGTGAGCACCGATGTAATTTCATCCAGTGTGTTGGCCTATATTAATGCTGTAAACTATGTGTATTTGGCAGAAGAAATTGAGCAGGAAATAGCACAGGACATAGAATAAACATTACGCTACGAAGTTTTGAGAGAGCTTCATGGTGTATTACAGCTGATAGAGCGTAAGTCTGAGGCACAAGAGAATGTAGTTTAAGACATAAGAGAATGTATTTTAAGACATAAGAGAAAATAGTTTGAGAGCTTAAGAGAGTTGAGGAGGATTTCGTTATGGGGATGACGATGACAGAGAAGAACATGGCGCGCCACGCCGGCGTAGACGTGGTGAAAGCAGGCGATATTATTGAGTGCAAGGTAGATGCGGTATTGATGAATGACATTACCTTTCCGCCGGCACTGAAAGAATTCAGAAAAATAGGTAAACCTGTGTTTGACCGTGACCGTATTTATTTGGTGCCCGACCATTTCACGCCGAATAAGGACATAAAATCGGCGGAGCAAGCCAAAGTAATGCGTGATTTTGTAAAAGCCGAAAAGATTACTCATTATTTTGAAGTGGGCCGCATGGGTATCGAACATGTATTATTGCCGGAACAGGGCTTGGTAGCACCAGGAGATATGATTATCGGGGCGGATTCACATACCTGCACTTATGGAGCGCTTGGCGCTTTTGCCACCGGCGTAGGCTCTACTGATGCGGGCGTAGCTATGGCCATGGGACAGACTTGGTTCAAAGTGCCGGAAGCCATTAAGGTAGAACTTATGGGTAAGCCGAATCGCTGGGTAACCGGCAAGGATATCGTGCTTGAACTTATCGGTCGCATTGGTGTAGATGGAGCACGTTATAAGGCTATTGAATTCACCGGTGACGGCGTAGCCCATTTGGCTATGGCCGATCGCTTAACTATCTGTAATATGGCTATTGAAGCGGGCGGTAAATGTGGTGTATTCCCGTACGATGAAAGAACTGAAGCGTATGTAACCGGCCGGGTAAAACGTGATTTTACACCGGTTGCTGCGGACGAAGATGCCGTTTACAGCGAAACCGTGATTATTGATTTAGCAGCGTTAAAGCCGGTAGTAGCCTTCCCGCATTTACCATCGAATACGCATTATGTAGATGAAATTGCAAAGGACATCGCGATTGACCAGGTAATCATCGGGTCCTGTACGAACGGCCGTTATGAAGACTTAGCGGCGGCAGCAGCTATTTTTAAAGATCGTAAAGTAGCTGACTTCGTTCGTTGCATCGTTATTCCGGGTAGTCAGGCTGTGTATGATGAGGCCATTAAAACAGGTTTGGTAGATATTTTTGTAGATGCCGGTTGTGCGGTGAGCACGCCGACTTGCGGACCTTGCTTAGGCGGCTATATGGGCATTATGGCGGCCGGTGAACGCACTGTGTCGACGACGAATCGTAATTTCAGAGGCCGTATGGGTCATGTAGATAGTGAAGTATATTTGGTAAGCCCTTATGTGGCGGCGGCCAGTGCCGTTTTGGGACGCATTGCCGGTCCGGAGGAGGTATAATATGGATTTTCAAGGAAAAATTTGGCGCTACGGCGACAATGTAGATACAGATGTAATTATTCCGGCCCGCTATTTGGCCATTGCCGATATGCAGGAGCTCGCCACCCACGCCATGGAAGATATTGATACTACTTTTGCACCGAATGTGAAGCCCGGTGATATTATGGTGGCCGGTAAAAATTTCGGTTGCGGCTCCTCCCGTGAGCATGCACCGGCGGTTATTAAGGCAAATGGTGTGCCTTGTATCATTGCTCACAGTTTTGCCCGCATCTTCTTTCGCAATGCGATTAACATCGGTTTGCCGGTGATTGAAATCGGTGATGCTGTTGAAAAAATCAAAGCCGACCATGAAGTGGGCGTAGATATGAGTACCGGCGAAGTGCATAATTTGACGACCGGCGAAGTGTATCAAGGGACTGCTTTGCCACCATTTGTACAGGCTATCGCCAAGGCCGGCGGGTTGGTGAATTTTGCCAAACAACGCAGTGAGGCTTAATCGCTGCACCGGGGCATGAAGTATCTGTTAATATAGTTAGCAGGTAATGCGTATAAGAACTTCACTATCTTTTTGCATTTTGGGTATTGAGATTTTGAGAAAAATAGAGGGAATATAAATGAGTCAAACAAAAACGGTTGTCGCTATTAATGGCGACGGAATCGGCCGTGAAATTGTGGCGGCGGCACGCCGTATAGTTGATGCGGCTGTGACAAAAGATAATATAACGATAGAATGGGTTGAAAAAAAGGCCGGCGGTGAAGCCATCGATGCCTATGGCGAGCCATTGCCGGCGGAGACGATTAAAGCTTGTGAAACGGCGGATGCTGTTTTGCTAGGGGCGGTTGGTGGCCCGCAGTGGGATGATGTTGCCCCATCTATTCGCCCCGAAAAAGCAATTCTCGGTCTTCGTAAAGCTTTAGGTCTTTTTTGTAATTTACGACCGGTTCGCATTTTTAAAGCCTTACAAGATTATTCACCGTTAAAGCCGGAACTGGTACAAAATGTAGATTTTGTCATTGTCCGTGAATTGACCGGGGGTATTTATTTCGGAGAACGTGAAGAAGCGGAAGGGGAAGGTCCCAATGAATTGGCATGGGATAAGGAAACGTATCATCGCTATGAAGTTGAGCGCATCATGGATGTGGCCATTGAAACGGCGGCTAAACGTCGCGGTAAGATTACCAGTGTGGATAAAGCCAATGTGTTGGCCTCCTCCCGCTTATGGCGTAAGATTGCCCAAGAGAAAGCGGCGGCTAATCCGGAAATTGATATGGACTATTTGTATGTAGATAATACGGCTATGCAGCTTGTAGTCAATCCCGGCCAGTTTGATGTTATCGTTACGACCAATTTATTCGGCGATATTTTAAGTGACGAAGGCGCCGTTGTGTCCGGCTCACTGGGTCTCTTGCCATCCGCTTCCATCGGTACGGGTACTGCGTTATATGAACCAATCCACGGTTCCGCACCGGATATTGCAGGCCGAGGCATTGCCAATCCTTTGGGCACCATTTTGTCGGCCGCCATGATGTGTCGTTATTCGTTGAACGCACCTAAGGCCGCTGATGCTATTGAAGCAGCCGTTGAAAAAGCCTTGGAAGCGGGTTATCGTACGGGCGATATTTATAAGGACGGCATGCAACGGGTCGATACAAATGGCATGACAGCAGCGGTTTTACAATATATTTAACTAACTTAGCTCAGCCTATTTAATGTCAATTACCTATATTTTCAAACCTTAACTTTAGATAGGGTAAAATATAATGTAGGAAAAGTGCTGCTGATTTGTCCTATAATTTGCTAACTTAAAAGGCGATAAATTCAGAAATAAACTGAACTTATCGCCTTTTTGAATTTTGAAACCACATATTTTCTTATATGTGCCTATATGTGTTTATGTGTGTTTAAATATGTTTATATATGCCTGTATGTATTTATGCGTGTTTATAGTTGCGGGATTTACTTTAATATAATTTATCCAGCACAGAATCGTCAATCTTAAAGGTATGTTCTTCGGCCGGGAATTCACGACTTTTTACATCCGCAATATAGTCTTTTACCGCGTTGACCGTGATGTCATGGAGATTGGCGTATTTTTTGACAAATTTCGGTGAAAAGCCGGTGCTTACGCCCAGTAAATCGTTGCAAACCAGTACTTGCCCGTCGCAACCGTTGCCCGCACCGATGCCGATGGTTACCATCGTTTTGAGGGATTGCGTTACTTTGGTAGCTAAGGCAGCAGGTACACATTCTAAGACACAGGCGAAAGCGCCTGCTTCTTCCAAGGCTTTGGCATCATCAATGAGTTGCTGCGCCGCTTCCATGTCGTTGCCCTGTACTTTAAAGCCGCCGAGTTGATTTACCGACTGCGGTGTTAAACCGATATGGGCTACTACCGGAATGCCGGCGGTGGTAAGTTTCTTAATCAAAGGGGCCACTTCTTGACCGCCTTCAAGTTTTACGGCGGTACAGCCGGTTTCTTTTAAGAAACGGCCCGCATTATGCATGGCTTCCGCCATGTCTGCCTGATAGCTCATGAACGGCATGTCGGCTACCACGAGAGCCGTTGAATTGCCGCGCATTACCGCTTTGGTATGATGTATCATTTCATCCATCGTAACAGGAAGAGTGGATTCGTAACCGAGCATTACATTACCGACGGAGTCACCTACGAGAATCATGTCGATGCCCGCTTCATTTACATTGCGCGCCATGGCTACGTCATAGGCCGTAATCATGGTAATCGGTTCGCCCTGTTCCTTCATTTGTTTGATGGTTGTAATAGTTTTTGGTTTGTTACTCATGTGAAGTCTCCTCCTTAGTAGTAGCTTCATAGTGAACGGAATTAAATAGATCGAATAGTTCTTCCGCCATAAGCGGCGTAATTGTCTGATTCATTAGGGCCAACTGCGTTGTGGCCATGCCCAATTGTATGTAAACCGGAATCATGTTTTTTGGTAAAACCCCTAAATGGCTCTGTACCGTGTTTATATCGCCCCGCGCGATGGGGCCGGTAAGAGCGGAACCGGGATTTTCAGCCTTTTCAAGATTGGCGGCGACGCCTTGGAATAATGGCAAAAGTGCTTGCCAAGCGGCCTTCGAAGGCTTGGTTGAGTCCATAATGACTGAGCCGGAGCCTGAAACGTTGGCCGAGCCTTTGGCTGAGTCTTTGGTTGAGTCTGAAATCTTAGTTGGCACTAACCAACGGCTCATAAGCTCTTGCGCCATGGCCTGTAAGGTGACCGTATAGTTGGCACAGATACAGGCGGCTGCGTGATAGAGCGGTCTGTCTGCGGCGGGAACGTGAAAACTTCGTCCTTCTAAAATCGTTGCCAGTTCATGGGCGGCTTGTTGTGCCTTTTCATCACCGTCAATGGCCATGTAAATGCCTTTTAAAACGGTGTTTTCACTGGCAAAACTTTGCAGAGGATGAAGACTGCCTACGAAAGCGCCAATGTCTTGCAAAGGCTTAAGGGGTGACAGGTCTAAACTGCCGCTGCAGTGTAAGTAAACGGTACTCCCTATAGCCGGCTCTTGTTGAGCCTCGGCAGCGAGGCTTTTGGCGACGATGGCTATTTGCCTGTCCGGTACGGTGAGTAATACCAAATCCGCCTTGGCGGCGAGTTCAGCGTGAGTCATACAAGGTACCTTGTACTTGGTGGCTAATTGGGTGGTTTTTTCAGAAGAAGAACCTACGATGCCCACCAAACGAGTGCTCAAATGACGAGCTAAGGTAGAACCGACTTTGCCCCCGCCGATAATACCGATTTTCATGAAACTCCTTTCTGCTTTTGACGTGCCGCAAGTTTTCATAAAAAAGGCGCACTTCGACCACGAAATGCGCATAAAATTCCTATGTTGCGTCTCGTCCCGGTCTAAAAGATCCAAGCGATAAAACTAGAATAAATTATGAAGTTATAAATCCTGTTGAAAGCGATGTGGTTCTTGATAGATACCACTCTATTTCACTGTTATTATAGCATAGCGAACTGTTTATTGAAATGACGTGTTAAACGCTAACTTATATATTTATTGGAGAACGAAGATTATGAATAAAGCTACAGCAGCAACCATGAATAAAGATTCTGAGAGCCAGCAAAAAGATTTGTCATAATTTGTGAAAATCGTATTGACTTCTTAAATCGCTTGTGTGTATAATTGGATAAAACATATAGTTATCATCTGTGAACAGGAAGAGTAGCTATACAAGTTCGGCTACAGCGAGTCGGGAATGGTGGAAGCCCGGTGCAAGAAAGTATAGTGAATGGACCTGGGAGATGTGGCCCGAACCAGTAGGTAGGCGTCACCGGTCATCTCCGACCGTTACCAAAGGAGCGCGTATCGCCTGTATTGGGTAGGCCGTACGTAGTGAGCCGGGTCTTTTGACCAATCGGGGTGGCACCGCGGATTAACCTTCGTCCCTATGTATTTTGGGATTGGAAGGTTTTTTTTATACCCATTTTTAGGAGGAGAACAGTATGGAGCGAGTTCAAGATGTTTCAAAATTAGTATATACACATGTGCAAGGCGGGCAGTTCCGCTGGGTCACAGTCAGTACCTTAATGCTTGCGTTAGGTACGATTTTACACTTAGTCAGCCCTAGCGTGGCGGGCATTACGCCGAACTGGATGATTGCTACCTACTGCGTAGCCATTCATTTGACCAGACCAAATTATCGTCAGTCCTTAGGGATTGGTCTTGTGGCAGCCCTAATTAACCTGATGACTTCTAAATCGGCGTTTCCGTATGCGAACTTATTGAGTGAACCGGCCGGGGCACTCACCGCCGCCTTCGTGGTTCACATGTTCAGCCGTTTGAAATTCGGTCGCATGATTGTACCGCCGGTTGTATCCGGATTCTTAAGTACCGTTGTATCGGGCGGGATTTTCGTTACCGTTTTGTATGTAGTTTTAGCGTTACCGACTGAAGTGTACACGAAAGCTATGTGGCCGTTAGTTCTTTTGGTAGCTGCTATTAACGCCGTTATTACACCGCTTTTATATTTGCCGGCACAACGCTTATTCGCGCGCCGCGGTTATTTACCGAAAGCGGATGAAGTTATTTCCAGCGACCATAGTATGTATGAATTGACACCGGCTACGGATGCTAAAATCTCTATTGAACATTTCTCTTATTATTACGGCCAGCAAACCAAGCCGGCTTTGAAAGATATTAATTTAGTTGTAAACGATGGGGACTTCCTCGTTATTACCGGTCCTGCCGGTTGCGGTAAATCCACTTTATGTATGGCCATGATTGGTGCGGTGCCTAAATTCTACGGCGGTCGTATGGAAGGCATGGTATTCGTAAACGGTAAAGCCACGACGCAGGCGGAAATTTCCGAATTGGCTACGGAAATCGGTGTCGTACTGGCCGATTATGACACGCAGCTCGTAACCATGACGGTAGCCGAAGAAGTGGCCTTCGCCATGGAAAACCGCGGTTATACACCGGAACAGATTAAAGAACGAAGTGCCGCAGTTTTCAAACAGGTTGGTCTTGAAGGCATGGAAAACCGTAAGATTCCAAGTCTTTCCGGCGGTCAGCGTCAACGTTTGGCTATTGCCTCCGTGCTTGCCACGAATCCATCCATCCTCGTGTTGGATGAGCCGACCAGTTCCCTCGATCCGGAAGGGACTGCTGAATTGTATCGCTTAGTGGGTGCCCTTAATAAGGAATACGGCATTACCGTAGTCGTTATCGACCACGACCTTCATGCAGTGCTGCCATATGCCAATCGCATGGCCCTCATGGTAGACGGCGAACTTCGCACCGACGATGTGCCGGAAGTAACCTTGCGTTACATGTATGACCACAAAATTTATGTGGACGCATTGCCATCCATCTTCACAACCTATATGCGTCTAGAAGAAGCAGGTTTTGCTTTTGAAAAACCATGGCTCAGCGTGGCAGCTGCTAAAGAAGGTTTAAAAGCCTAGCCAATCAAAGCAGTTGTGAGAGCGGGTAAAGAGTATAAGAGAAAAGCAACATAAAATAGATAGCACTACCGAGTCATTAAAGTTACAGCGGTAGATAAAGAATTAGCTAACGGATTAAAAACAGGAGGTTCGTATGCTGGAGGTTAAAGGCTTGCGTTTCGGCTATGTGCTGGGCCAAGATATTATAGATAATGTAGATTTTTCCATCGGCGAAGGTGAATTCATCGCCATCGGCGGTCGCAACGGTTGCGGTAAAACGACGGTAACCCGTTTATTAATGGGTCTTGAAAAACCGCGCAGCGGCAAGATTTATTATAATGACACAGATATTACGGCGTTACCGCCATCGGAACGAGGCCGTTTCATCGGCTACGTGTTCCAACAGCCGGATCGCCAAATGTTCCGCCCAACGGTGGCTGAAGAAGTGGCCTTCGGACCGGAACAATTAGGTTACACCAAAGCGGAAGTGGCGGATATTACGTCCAAAGCTTTGGCCGATACGGGCATCAGTCATTTGCGCGATGCGTATCCACCGACTTTACGTCGTGGTGAAAAACAGCGTGTAGCCATTGCTTCGGCCTTGGCTATGAAGTCCAAGATTTTAATTCTTGATGAACCGACCAGTGGTCAAGACGGTAAGGAAACACGCGAACTCTTGGAATTGTTGGAAACCTTGCGTGCTACGGGACTTACGATTATCCTTGTTACTCATGACATGGAAATCATGGCAAGCCACTGTACCCGCGCTATTATCGTAGGCTACGGCACGAAAGCTTTTGACGGGAAGCCGGAAGAATTATTTACGAGCCGTGATGATTTATTTGACTTAGGTCTTACCAAACCGCCGTGTGTAGAATTGGCAGAAACGGTACCGGGCCTTGGTTATTGCAAATCAATGGCAGAATTTGAAGTAAAAATGTTGGCCTTAAAGGCTCGCAGTTAGGAGGAACCATGCAACGATTAGTACCATTTACCAAAATATTAATGACCATCGCCTTTTCCGCATGGGCTGTCCTTTTGACAACCACCTATGAATTAAGCCTTTTATTGGCTTTGGAACTTTTAATTCTACTAGTAACGGGTCTTTTGATTCGCCAATATAAAGCCGTTTTAACTTTAGCCGCCTTCGCCGTGTTCTTGGCAGTGGTACAGTTCCTTGGCGGTGGTACCCTGGAATCGGCTTACGTAACCGGTCTTCGTATGCTCTGCATGACTATGGTATTCATCATGCTTTTGGCAACGACGAAATTACAGGATTTGACGGCAGCTTTGGTTACGCAGTGTAAAATTCCTTACGAATATGCGTTTATGTTCACCGCAGCCCTTCGTTTCGTACCGGATTTCATTGCGGAAAGCCATGCCGTTCAGGAAGCTCAGGCTTGTCGAGGTCTTGCTTTGGAAGGTAATTTCTTCAAACGCTTTACTTCTTACGGTTCTGTCATTCAACCATTGTTGTTAAAATCCTTAGGCCGTTCGGAAACAATGGCGCTGTCTTTGGAACTTCGCGGTTTCGGTAATAAAGATCACAGCTTTGTAGCCACTGTTGGCATGAAAGGTTTGGATTATGTAGTGACAGCCGTGCTTGTCTTGGTTACGATTGCTATTATTATGTATGTGCGAGGCGCTATATGAGTAATAATCAACCGTTTCATAACGGTATGCCGCTAAATAACGATCGTGACGCTATGTCGCAAAATAACGTGCGTAATACTATGCCGCAAAATAACGAGCCTGCCGCTGCGGTACAAGCTCGCCAACACCGTTATCCCGTAGCCGGCAATAATCAATATGAAGGGCAATTGGTGGATGGTCATATACACACCGAACTTTGCCCTCATGGCAGTGGCGATAAGGTGGCCTTGATTATTGAAAAAGCCATCGAATTAGGTTTTTATAAACTTTGTATTACTGAACATGCACCACTACCGGTCGGTTTCAGTAAACGCTATAAAGGTGATGAAGAGGGGCTTACTACAGCTTCGTTGCGGATGGACCAAGTGGAGCCGTATTTGGCGTTAGGCAATGAACTGCAACGCGAATACGGGCAGCATATTAATTTGTCTGTCGGTTTTGAAGTGGATTTTTTACCGGGCTTTGAAGCAGCTACGCAAGAATTTTTAAACATGGTAGGTCCTTATACGGGTGAAAACTTATTGTCGGTTCACTTCATGCAGGGCGCGAACGACGGTTTTTGGTGTCTTGACTACAGTGAGGCGGAATTTGAAAAAGCCTTTGGCAGTTATTTGCAAAAACAGGATGTTTTGTTCCGTCGCTATTTTGAATTGGTATTGCAGGCGGTACAGACTGATTTCGGACCACATACGCCGGTGCGTATCGGCCATATTGATGTGATTAAAAAATACCAAAAGTATTTCAATTTTACATCGTCCTATGATCAGCAAACGCAGCAGGTCATTATGAACATTTTACGCACCTTAAAAGTGCAAAATCGGACCCTTGATTATAATGTGAGCGGTGTGTTCAAAGAAAATTGCGGTGAAATGTATCCAAGTCCTTTCATTCAAGGAATGGCCTATGTTTTGGGTGTACCGTTCATGATGGGATCCGACTCACATAGCTTATCGGCTTTTGTAAAAGCCTGGAGTGAGTAAGGGTAATATTATAGAGAAATTGATTTGAGAGAACAACATATCAGGAGCCTTTAGTCATATAAAATCATATGGTTAAAGGCTCCTTTTTAGTTATTTGCCATTTGAAACAGTATCTTATTACTTAAATACATGCATGCTATACCTAAATGAAAGTTGACTATCCGCGCTTGAAAGTGTATTATAACTTTAATCCTTTAGTTAGATGAAGAATAAAAGTAAAGAATAAGTAAAAGAGATGTAATAGAACGTACCGATAGGGTTCAAAGAGGAAGAGAGTAGGGAGAACATATGAGACAGAAACGATTGCCGCCGGGATTTCGCGATGAGTTTGGTGAAGAAGCACAGAAAAAAGCAGCTCTTAGTCATAGTCTGGCTAAGTGCTTTTTTGAACGGGGTTATACGAAGATTAATACACCTCTCATTGAATACAAGAATATATTTGATGACTATGATTTGGCTGTTCAGCAGCGTATGTATGAAGTGGTGGACAGCTCCCAGGAACGCTTGGTAATTCGCCCCGATCTGACGCTGCCTATTGCACGCTTTTTAGCGAATATTCAAGTTAATTTGCCTAAAAAATTTTACTACACCGGCGATGTGTTTGCTATGAATCAGGCTCACCGCGGTTGGGCAAATCAAGTGACACAGGCCGGCATTGAGCTGGTCGGTTATGCTTCGGAAAAAGCCGAACTGGAGTGTTTGCTTATCATTAATCAAGTTAACCGATTATGGCTCAACAATCAGCTATATGTGGAACTCAGTGATGCGCGGTTTGCCGAAACCGTAGTCGACGCATTGGGGCTTACGGCGGCGGAACGAACCGAATTGTTTGAAGCGTTATTTAATAAAAACTTGCCGGTGTACGAGCGTTTAATTGAAGCGTATACGGAGAATACATTGTATTCCTTGCTCAAAATTTGGCCGCGCCTTTTCGGCTCTATTGAGGAAGTGCAGCAAGAGCTGGATGCCATTATTTTACCGATGAGCGCACAGCGTTTGGTGAACGGGGTTATGCAAATGGCGCAGGCGGTACAAAAATTATCCAGTCAAAAGGTGCGCATAGACTTCAGCAGTCCCGCACCGCAACCTTATTATACGGGACTTACTTTCCGCGGCTATATTGACGGCGTGGCCAGTTATATTGTGAGCGGCGGACGGTATGATAAATTACTCGCTAATTTTCAAAAAGAACCTACTCCGGCCGTGGGTATGGGCTTTGATTTGGATGTATTGGCATCGGTAGCGGATATAACCTTGCCTCAGGCAAAACCATCCTATGTGTATATCGGTGAAGATGCTTGGGATGTGGTGGCTGATTATGTATTGGCTCATCCGACGTATAGTTTAGTGTTGGCCGATACATTAGCGGAGGCCCGTGAACAAGCTGCTGCGGACGGAGCCATACTCTATGTGGTCACAGAGGAAGGGGTGAAAGCCGATGCTTAGTATTGCATTGACAAAGGGACGAGTGGAAGATCAGGTTATTCCACTCTTTGAACGTTGCGGTATTGATTGTGAGCCGCTACGAAATAAAAAACGAAAACTGGTCATTACTTTAGGTGAGAATTTGCAAGTAATTTTAGTTAAAGGCGGCGACGTTCTTACCTATTTAAATAACGGTGTCGTTGATATCGGCATTGTAGGCAGCGATATTTTGGAAGAACAGCAGAATACAGGGTATGAGCTGTTGGATTTACAAACGGGGCGTTGTCAATTTATTCTGGCATCGCTGGCCGGTTATGATCTCAATGAGCCGCGGCGACATACCATCGGCACCAAGTATCCGAATATTACGAAACGCTATTTTGCCAGCCGTGGTAAAGACGTGGAAATTATCAAAATTGAGGGGTCCGTGGAGTTGGCGCCCCTTATCGGTTTAGCTGATGCCATTGTGGATATAACGGAAACAGGGACAACCTTGAGGGAAAATAATTTGCAGATTTTTGATAAATTGAGCCCCATCTCAACGCGCTTAGTAGCGAATCCTTTGGCGCTTAAGCAAAAACGGGGTGAAATTTTTGATTTGGTAGACCGCTTAGAAGAAGCTCGTAAGCTTGATATGGCGAAATAATTTGAGAAAAAATTAAAAAAAGAGAGGAGACCATCATGAAAATATATAGAGAGCCGTTACAAAAGATGCTGGAATTGGTAAATGATTACACGGCGGCCACAACGGATTTAGTGATTGAACAGCAGGTACGCGAAATTATTGATACCGTTATTGCCAAAGGTGATGCGGCTTTGCGTGATTATAGTGAAAAGTTTGACGGCGTACAGCTTACGGAGTTAAAAGTGAGTGACGAAGCTTTGACCAAAGCTTATAATTCACTGGATCCGGCTTTAAAAGAGGCTTTGGAAGTGGCTAAACGTAATATTGAGGCTTTTCATAAACGACAAATCGACCAAAGCTTTATTGATTTGGATACACCGGGCATAGTCCGGGGCCAGAAAGTAACCCCGTTAAAACGGGTGGGCATTTATGTACCGGGCGGTACGGCCGCCTATCCGTCGACTATTTTGATGTGTGCTTTGCCGGCTAAAATAGCGGGTGTTAAGGAAGTTATTATGGTGACACCGCCGCAAAAAGAAGGCATTGCGCCGATTGTACTAGGTGCCGCTAAATTAGCCGGTGTTGATGCAGTCTATCAGGTAGGCGGCGCTCAGGCTGTGGGAGCCCTTGCTTATGGTACGGAATCAATTCCGAAGGTTGATAAAATCGTAGGCCCCGGTAATATCTATGTGGCTACGGCGAAACGTCAAGTGTTCGGTCAAGTATCCATCGACATGATTGCAGGGCCTTCCGAAATAGGCATTTTGGCTGATGAAACAGCTAATCCGGTTCACTTGGCCGCTGATTTATTGTCTCAGGCGGAACATGATAAACGGGCGCGGGCTATTCTAATTACAGACAGCGAAGTATTGGCTCATGCCGTTTCGGATGAAGTGGCACGGCAATTGGAGGAACTGCCTCGTAAGGATATTGCCAAAGTGGCCATTGAAGAGCGTAGTTTTATTGCCATCATGGATTCGGTAGCCGACATGTTCACTTTAATGAATGAAGTGGCACCGGAACATTTGGAAATTCAGCTTAACAATGCGTCAGATTACTTGAGCTTAGTAGAAAATGCCGGCTCCGTATTCCTCGGCTCTTATACGGCTGAGCCGCTGGGTGATTATATGGGCGGCCCGAATCACGTATTGCCAACCAGCGGTACGGCTCGTTTTTCGTCACCCCTCGGCGTATATGATTTTGTAAAACGTACAGCGTTTATGCAATTTTCTAAAGAACGCTTAGCTGAGCTGGCTCCGCATATTGCCACATTAGCACGCACTGAAGGTTTGGAAGGCCATGCGCGGTCCATTGAAATTCGTTTTGATAAAACAAAAGACAATGCGGTAGTAGCCGGTAAAGGTGAAGATACGGAGGCAGTTGCTTATGGACACTAAGGATGAAGCGAAGACAAATACTAAGCCGGCCACGGTGGCAATATCAGGTAAGACCCGGCAAGCAGCTGAGCAAGCGGCCGCTACATGGCGAGTGGCTACGGTAATCCGCAAAACCGCGGAAACGAATATTGAAGTAACGCTTAATTTAGATGAAGAATCAGGCGTTGCCGTGGCGACGGGCATCGGCTTTTTTGATCATATGTTGAATTTGTTTGCTAAACATGGTCGCTTCGGTTTAACGGTTAAGGCTGATGGCGATACCTATATTGATGCTCATCATACGGTTGAAGATGTGGCCCTCGCCTTGGGCCAAGCTTTGACAAAGGCCTTGGGCGATAAAAAACAAATTGAGCGCTACGGCGATGCGTGGGTGCCTATGGATGAGGCACTGACTCAGGTCGTTATTGATTTGAGCGGCCGGCCCTATTTAGTGTTCAAGGCGGAACTCTCAACTTCTTTGTTGGGAACTTTTGAGACAGAATTGGTGGAAGATTTTTTCCAAGCCATCGCTATGAACGGTCTTATGAATCTTCATGTGCGCAATGAATATGGACGCAATACACATCACATTATTGAAAGCATGTTTAAGGCCTTGGGGCGGGCACTGCGCCGTGCTGTAACTGTAAATGAGGCTATTGTAGGCGTTAACTCTACCAAGGGCAGTTTGACAGTATAAAATATTTTGAAAAGAGAAGGTAGCGTATGATTGCAATTATAGATTATGATGCGGGCAATACCTTTAATGTGCAAAAAGCCTTTGCTCACTTGGGCATACCGACGGTCTTAACGGCCGATAAGACGACGATTTTACAGGCCGCCGGCGTCGTTGTGCCCGGCGTGGGCGCTTTTCGGCAAGCCATGGATACTTTAACACGACGTGATTTGGTACCCGTCTTAGAGACGGTGGTAGCTCGAAATATTCCCGTATTGGGCATATGCTTGGGAATGCAACTTTTGTTTGATAGTTCCAATGAATACGGCCAAACACAGGGCTTCGGTTTTATTCCGGGTACGGTAGATGAAATTCCTCAAGATTTGGGTCTCATGGTGCCGCACACCGGCTGGAATTGCAATTCACTGGTGAATAAAACAAGTCCTTTTAGCTGTATTGATGGCGAATACACATACTTTGTTCATTCCTATTATGTGAAATGTGAAACGCGCTATATTACGGCGGTGGCTGATTACGGCATGGAAATACCGGCCGTGGTGGCGCATGGTAATGTGTATGGTATGCAGTTCCATCCGGAAAAAAGCGCCGCTATCGGGCTAAGATTATTGCAACGATTTAATGAGCTATGTGAAGCTCATACGGCAGGTTATGAGGCTTAAAGAATGGTATTTATTGCGATGTTTATCAACAGATTAGTCGTATTGTGAGAATTTAAAAACTCTATTATTAGTGAAAAGTGATAATTGTAATAGTTGCTAAAAGATAATGTTTGTTGTATATGATGGCCTGTATTGCACATTTTTTTATAATAAAAATTGATACACAACATAGAAATCTTCGATGTAAATCATAGACAGATGTAATCTAGAAGTGTATATTATATAATATTAAATATATAAGAGCAGTACTTAAAGGAGGGGTTGACCGTGATTTTTCCGGCCATTGATATACAAGACAAACGCAGCGTACGTTTATATAAAGGGGATTTTGACAAGGAAATCGTGATTAACTATAGCCCGATGGCACAAGCTGAGGACTATGAACACGCCGGTATTAAGGCACTTCATGTGGTTGATTTGGATGGGGCCAAAGCAGGTAAACCGGTTAGTTTCGATATTATTATAGGTATTCGCAGAGCTTTCAGCGGCATTATTGAAGTAGGTGGCGGTATTCGCGACGAAGAAATGATTAAAGCGTATCTGAATGCCGGTATCGACCGTATTATTTTAGGATCTGTAGCTTTAAAAAATGCGGAATTTACTAAGCAAATGCTGGCCACTTATGGAGCAGAACGCATTGTTATCGGTGTTGACGGTGCCGACGGTAAAGTAGCCACAGAAGGTTGGCTTGAAAAGTCGGACGTTGATATGAGCCATTTGATTCGTGAAATGATGGCGGCCGGTGCTAAACACTTCATTGTTACCGATATTAATCGTGACGGTACCATGGAAGGGGTTAACCAGGAATTGCTCTTTGAATTACACGATCAATTTCCGGAAGCTCGTATTATTGCCTCCGGCGGCATTCGCAATGCCGGTGACATTGTAGCCTTGCGTAAAAAAGGCATTGTCGACTGTATTGTCGGTAAAGCCTTGTATGAAGGTCCATTGGCTTTAGCGGATATTGTAGCTTTGGAAAAAAGCGAGTTAGCCGGTGAATTGATTGAACCGTCACCATACTATACACGCACTATCCATGAAGAAACAGATTCTCATGATGTGTCTAATTTAGCGATTTCCGCAGTTGCGGCAAAGTAAATTCAATATAATAAAGTCAATAAAATAAAATCAATAAAATAAAATCAATACATAACACTAATAAGATACACATAGCAATAGCGATAGCAATACATACTCATGATCATGATAAACCGGATACGGCTAATGATAAAGGAGTAGAAACTATGTTGGCAAAACGAATCATCCCTTGTCTGGACGTGGATAACGGCCGTGTAAAAAAGGGTGTTAATTTTATTAATTTAGTAGATGTAGGCGATCCGGTGGCGATTGCCGCTTCTTATGAAGTGCAAGGTGCCGATGAGCAAGTGTTTCTGGATATTACGGCCACAACGGAAGGTCGGGGGACCTTCAAGGACGTAATTTCAGCCATATCAAATGAAGTATTTATGCCTCTTACCGTTGGTGGCGGCATTCGTACATTGGCGGATATGCAACAATTATTGCAGGCCGGGGCGGATAAAATCTCAATCAACTCAGCAGCCTTGGCGAATCCTGAACTAATCCGCGAAGGGGCTGAAAAATTCGGCAATCAATGTATCGTCGTAGCCATTGATGTGAAAACCGATCCCGAGACGGGGAAACGGTTTGTGTACAGCCATGGGGGACGTAAAAAAACAGACCGCTTAGCTTATGACTGGGCACAGGAGGCCATAGCCTTGGGGGCCGGCGAACTACTCGTAACGAGTATGGATAAAGACGGCACCAAGTCCGGCTTTGATATTGAACTGTATAAACAATTGGGCGACTTGGTGCAAGTGCCCATAATTGCCTCCGGTGGCGCCGGCACGGTAGCACACTTTGTAGAGGTTTTTTCAAAAACAAAAGTAACCGGTGCTTTAGCGGCTTCTATATTCCACTTTGGCGAAATAACCATTGAGGAAGTAAAAGAGGCTTTGCGCGCTTATAATATTCCGGTTCGCTAGGGAGGTGGGCAATGATGGCTGACAAAATAGCAGATATGCAACAGAACATTACCACCGATTTAAGATTGGATTCGGATTTGAGGCCTGATTTTGAAAAGGTGCACAATTTATTGCCTGCGGTAGTAGTGGATACCAACACGAAAGAAGTGCTCATGGTAGCCTATATGAATGAAGAAAGCTATGAACGAACCTTAGTAACCGGCGAAACCTGGTTTTGGTCACGGTCGCGCCAAGAGTTGTGGCATAAAGGGGGAACCAGCGGTAACACGCAAAAGGTTGTACGGGCTGCCTTGGATTGTGACAAGGACACCTTATTATTGGAAGTTATCCCCAACGGCCCGGCTTGTCATACCGGTTCAAGGAGCTGTTTTTTTAACGAAATCAAATTAAAAACAAATAGCTAAAAAGCTGAATAAAAGAGAGGGATTACTATGACACAGGAACTGGCTGAACTTTATGAGGTCATCAAGAATCGGCAATTAGAGCCGAAAGAAGGGTCCTACACGAATTATCTATTCGCTAAAGGACTCGATAAGATTTTGAAAAAAGTCGGCGAAGAGGCTACGGAAGTGGTGATTGCCGCTAAAAATGAAGGTACAGAGGAACTTGTCAGCGAAACGGCGGATTTGCTGTATCATGTGTTGGTTTTATTGGTTGAAAAGGGCATTCCTTACGAAGCTATAACGGAAGAACTGGCACGTCGAGAAGGTCTTATCAGTAAAACAACGGATCGGCCGGAAATTAAGAACTTATAGCCTATATGGGTCCACCTGCGCTCGGTGGGCCTTTTTTACAAATCATGAACCAAGCAAAATCTTGATTTAATAAAGCATGACGGGCAATCAATAAAGCGATAAGAGAAAGAGTGAGTGTATATGAAAGAGAGTATAAAAGACTTAAAACCATATGTTCCGGAAGAACCGGTGGAAGCGTTGAAGGCGCGTTTGGGGGTGGAGCGAGTTGTTCGCTTATCGGCTAATGAAAATCCCTATGGCACTTCGCCGGCTGTTCGTGAAGCGGTAATCGATTATGTAACTAAACATGACAGCAGCCAATACCCTGACGGCAATGCAAGTTCTTTGCGTACAGCGTTGGCCAATCATTTAGGCGTGGCTGAAACATCACTTGTTATCGGCGTGGGCCTTGATGAAGTGATTACTATGCTCAGTCGTGCTTTTTTGACCGATAAAGACTCCATAGTCATCAGCACGCCGACGTTTTCAGAATATGCCTTGAATGCTCAGTTGGAAGGGGCTGTCATTAAAGGCGTTCCTTGTGATGCTGTAACAGGTGCTACTGATTTAGCCGGTATGCTAAATGCTATCGATGAGACGACGAAGCTGGTATGGCTATGCAACCCGAATAATCCTACCGGTACGTATTGTTCGCTAGCATCGTTGCGCGATTTTATGAATAAGGTTCCTCAAGACGTGCTGGTCTTGATTGATGAAGCGTACATTGAGTTCGTCACTACTACTGAAACAGCCAGTGCTTTACCGCTTTTAAAAGAATTTACCAATATGGGCTTGATGCGGACGTTTTCAAAAGCCTATGGCCTGGCCAATTATCGGGTAGGTTATTTAGTATTAAGTCCGGAATTGGTAAATTATGTACAGGCTATTCGCTTGCCTTATAATCTCAACAGCGTGTCACAGGTGGCGGCGGAGGCAGCCCTTATGGATCAAGCCTTTATTGCGGATGTTGTGGCAGCCAATGCTAAGGCTCGTCAAGGCTGGGAAGCTTGCCTCGATGAGTTAAAACTCCATTACTATCACAGTGAAGCCAATTTTATTTTTGTAGAATTTGCATCACCGGAAGAGGCTAAAGCTATTGCCGATGTATGGCTCAAAACGGGCTATCAAGTGCGCTCCGGACTCAGTCCTGAATGGCTGCGGATTACGGTTGGGCAGGCCGCTGATTGTGAAAAAATGCAAGAGTTGTTAAAAGTATATTGCAAAGAAGAGAGATAAAATGTGGAGTAACATGAATTCGCTCTTATGAAAAAGAGTTAATTCTATAATTTCACTTGTCTTGGTAACATAGGACTTTGTTTATACTTTACGATATGTTATGCTTAATAAAACACATGGATAATCATGGTGTTTTTAGCATTATAAAATGAGGAGGTCTATTTTTGTTTCCTAAGCATATCGAATTAACGAAGGTGCCACCTATTAAAATTCAAGGCATTAAAACAAAATTGGTACCTTTTATTGCTGCATCTATATATTGGGATGATAATGGTACTTATTTTGAGCCGTTTATGGGTTCAGGGGTTGTTGGATTTAATTTACAACCCAAAAAGGCAATTTTTAGTGATACGAATCCCTATATTATACAATTTTATAAAGATTTACAGAATAAAATTATTACACCGGCTATTGTTCGTGAATTTTTAGAGGAAGAGACTTTAAAACTAATGGCGACACCAGCTGATAAGAACTCCTATTATTATGAAGTTAGAGAACGATTTAATAAAACCCATACTTCTCTTGATTTTTTATTCCTTCAACGTTCTAATTTTAACGGTATGATACGGTTTAATAATCAAGGGAAGTATAATGTTCCTTTTGGAAGAAAGCCAGAAAGGTTTAAAAAAGCACTCATTACTAAAATAGTAAATCAGGTTGCGTGGGCACAAGACTTAATCGTTAATCATGATTGGGACTTTTTATGTATTCCTTTTGAAGAGGCCTTTTCGATGATGAAGCCAAAAGATTTTACTTATTTAGATCCGCCATATATTGATAGGTATGATGGTTACTATGATGCATGGAGTGAAGACTATGCAGTTTTGTTATCTAAATTGGCTCAAAATGGACCTGCTAAATACGCTTTTAGTATGTGGTATAAAAATAAATATCGAGAAAATGAACACATTAAATTGTGGTCACATGGAAAACTGTTAACTACAGAACACTTTTACCATATAGGAGCCAAAGAAAGTAATAGAAATCCAATGATTGAAGCCTTAGTTGTAAATAATTTTGAATGATTATAATTCAAAATAGATATAAAAATAAGAAATCCATAGTGATTACCTATTCGGTTAAGCATTAAGCGTGTTAATTTTAGTACTTAGCTATGGATCACTATGGATTTTATTTTTTTCATTTGAAGCTTAATATAGGGTGATATTATTTCTCCACGTATTGTATAAGTATTCTATGCGAGTCGCATGTGGGTCACCAATTTGTTTTTTCCATTCTATATATGTTGGAAGGTTAGTATATAACTTTTTTGTGTCTGTGTATTTAGGGTAGTGTCTCCAATAGTCTTCAAATATTTCTTCTCCAAGTACTGAAAATGGACCATATCCTAATCTAAATGGTTCTATTGAGTTAGCGGAAATAGTGCCTATATTGTCAGTATTTCCACTTCCTTTCTGTTCTCCTGCAATCTTATATTTTTCTTGTACAAAGAATTCTACATTTTTATAAGCGGGAATAATAGAATCTCTATCTTCATAATGAGTACATTGAGTAGTTGGACTTTCTTCTCTATCATAGACAAATCCAATGATATAATGTTTAATATAATTGTCATAATGTCCAACGATATTTTTAGTTCCGTTTCTAAGATAGCTAGTAAAGCTACCTGCAGTAAATTTAAAACTGGCTGATGAGGATTGTCTGTATGTCGTTTTTATATCAATGGCAATAAGCTTATCGGTATTTGGAATGGCAAAATAAAAATCAGGGTATACCGTCTGTGTAGGATTTTCTTGAAATATATATCCAAGTTTTTGTGCGGCCATTGATAACGCCTCTCTAGCGGCGATTTCGAATATGCGGCCAATTATTTTAGAATCATTGCCAAAAGGATATATAGTATTATTAAAATTAATTAGTCCTGCAAAATTCCATGAGTATTTCATAGACTCTAATTGTATGGTGATTTGTTCAATTATAGGATCTTTTGTATTTATTGGATTTTCCATATATATGCTCCTTTTTTAATATAGCAAAGAATAATATTATTATATCACTAATGTTTTTATTGATGTACGATAAATTATGAGTGATGTATTTAGTTTTTGTGCTGAGATTTTGGGTGATTATGAAATTTTTGATATAAAGTATTTGAGAAGTATAAAGTATTTAAGTAGTATAAATTATTCAATAGATTTATTGTTATTACATACTATTTGGTAAAGGAGACACTATGAAAGCAATTGTATTATCCAGTGGCGGCGTAGACTCTACCACCTGTTTGGCTTTAGCCATTGATCGCCTTGGCAAGGAAAATGTGGCGGCTGTATCCATTTTTTACGGGCAAAAACACGATAAAGAACTGCAATGTGCCCGCAAGATTGCAGCCTATTATGAAGTACCTCATTATGAATTGGATTTATCGCAGATTTTAAAATACTCGAATTCATCCTTATTGCAAAATTCCACCGATGAGATTATTCATAAGAGTTATGCGGAACAGATTGAAGAACAAGGCGAAGGCATGGTCAGCACGTATGTGCCGTTCCGCAACGGTTTGATGTTATCCGCCGTAGCCAGTCTCGGCATGAGCCTTTTCCCTGATGATACGGTGCAGCTTTATTTGGGCGCCCATGCCGATGATGCGGCGGGTAATGCCTATGCCGATTGTAGTGAGGCCTTCGTTGATGCTATGACCAAAGCTATTGCCTTAGGTACCTACGATAAAGTCCAAGTAGAGGCTCCGTTTGCTACTAAAAATAAGGCTCAACTCGTTAAGGTTGGCTTGGATCTTAAGGTGCCGTATGAACTTACCTGGAGTTGCTATGAAGGTGGCGACAAGCCTTGCGGCACTTGCGGTACCTGCATCGATCGCATTAAGGCTTTTGAATTGAACGGCACCACGGATCCATTGATGAAATAGGAGGCGGTAAGGGCATGGCAAATACAAAGAGTTGGCAAAAGGTGTTATTTATCGGTGACAGTTTGACGCGCGGTTACGATGTGCCCTACGGCAAGGGCTGGGTTGAATTATTGAAAGCATATTTTGAAAAAAGCACGGCAACTAATGAAAGTGCAAAAATTACTATGGTTAATGCCGGCGTTGATGGTGCCACCTTGCAGGCTATTTATAATAATTTGGAGCGCGCTCTCCATGATTCGTCCTATGATGCGGTGTTTATCATGGGTGGGACTAATGATATTTTGCATGGGCGCACGGCGGAAGATTGCTATTTTTCAATGATGCGCTCGATTCATCATATTCAAAAAATCGGCTGTGATGTGGTTGTTGGTTTAGCGCCGCAGATTGACTGTGATCCCGATGGCGATGATGCGGTACTCGTTGATTATAATGAGCGTTTGAAAGCCTACTGTAAGGAACAAGGCTTGTTGTATATAGACTTCTATAAAACCATCGCCGAAGCGGATTATCGCGGTGAAATTCTTTATGCCGGTGATGTGCATCCCAATGAGTTGGGGTATCATTACATGTATGAAACGGCTCGTGATGTATTGAAGGCCGGCTTGTAGTCACTTTACAGATAAAAATAAATTATTAGCTAACATACAAACCCAGTATTTATGCGGTTTTTTGACGGATATATAGAGAAAAATAAATTAAATCGAAAAAAATAAATTTTAGATATTGAAATTATTAGATTTACATGCTATAATAGGCTCATAACAAGGGAACAGTAGTTAACGATTATTCAGAATCGAGCGCTACAGCTCAACTAACTTCTTTATCCCGGAAGTTATTGCGAGTGAGTCCACTTGTTAAACCTCTAAATACCTATACCTAATCGTGAGTACAAATATGTACGAACAACTTGCCGTTGCCTCCTCCCTAAGGGCAACGGCATTTTTCTGTTTATAAATAGGAATAATTATACTTGCTTTTGGAATAAAAATATAGATGAACGATAGATGAACAATCATGAAAAACTTCACAGAAAGCTCATCGAAATTTTCATATATACCTCATAAAATCTAGGTAAGATGTACATATGTTAAACGTAAGTTAACAGATTAGATTTGTATATGGCGCTGTTCAAGTGATGCGCGAGCATTTATGAGACAGTAAGAAAATTGTATAATTTTGTACTAGGAGGTATAGTTATGAAACGCAAATATGTATTAATGGTACCTGTCGCGGCGGTTACTCTTTGGGCTAACTCTTTCGGCACTTTGGTAAGTGCTCAGAGCTTACAAGACATTAACAACAATAAACCGGCTGTATGGCAGCAAGAAGAGCAGAACAAACAAAATCAGCCTAATAAAGACAACAAACAGATTAACCAAAACGATAAAAAAGATCAGAATCAGCAGAATCCTCAGGTAGCACCTAAAGCCCCTGAAAAAGAAACTGTTAAAAAAGATAAAGCAGCAAGCAAAGTAACACCGGAAACCAAGGAAAAACGCAAAGTAGCTTTGGCTAACGACTACAATAATCGCAAACCGGGCGCTGAAAAACCACCGGTAAAACCGGAAGATAAAAAACCGTTGCCACCTAAAGATGACAAGAAACCGGTTCCTCAAAATTCCGGTACAGCTGTTCAAATCGGGGTACTTCTTAACGCATAAGCACGTTTTTTCCCTGAAGAACCAACTCCCTCATTAATAGGTAATACTCCATAAATACCTAAACACAAACACAACACTTAAATACACACAATACAAAACAACACAACACACAAATAACACAACATAAATAACACACACATTAAACACACACTTAACACAGTAAAATGAATACTTAATTTTTACCGGCATATAATCATATATGCAAATGCCTTCCCGCAAGTACAGCGGGAAGGTATTTTTTTACATTAAAGTCAATTAGAAAATGACTTTAAGTTATATAGCCGGTTTTTTTGACGATAATTATGCATAATCGATACGGATATTTATGTCGAAAATTCATTTTAAATATTCCTTATATTCAAAAGGTTTGTTATAATATACCTAGTATTCAAGGCTGTCAGCTTTCTGTCGAACCGGCAGGGATAGATTAAAGGTATAGGTTATTTCGAGGAGTTGGACAGACAGTATAGATTCGAATATACTGCATAGATGACAGTACAGGTAAGACTGAGACCTGTGAAGAGTGATGGACAGTAGCTAAGTCTATGACTGGTAATTGCAGGCCTCGTGTCTTATCGGGATTGCGATTAGGGACGCGGATACCCATTAGATTAGGTTATACCGAGCAAAAATTTATATATGTATAACAGAAAGCAGTCTATGAAAATAGGCTGTTTTTTCTTTGACAGTTTTTTTTCTTTGCAGCTTATTTTGGTAATGCATTGATAATTATTGCAAAAATTGAAAGAAGTTTGATGAAATTGTTCGAAATCAGCGTAAAATGAATAATAAAATACAATAGGACTGGCAAAAAATGTACAGTTGTAGTAAAATAAAGTACATGCAACAGAGAGTCAAAGATTCGTCAATAATAAATTGATGAAAATCAAAAAGTTTAATTTCGCTGTTGACAGTATTAATTCATAGTGTTATAGTAGGTTTATGATTTGAATAGAAATCAGGACGAGGAAGAGAAAAGTACATATACTATTGTATGTGCAGCGAGCCCGGACGGTGAGAGCGGGTCTTATGAAGTGTATGGAAGTGCATCTCGGAGTTATTAAGGCAAAGCTATAGCGATATAGGGGAGTCTTATTCGGGGGTCGCCCGTTATAGCGAATCTGTATAGAATTAAACAGATAGGAGTGAAATGCTCCGGAGAATATGTGTTTAATAGTACAGCAAAGGTTTGATTGTGCGCACAGTCAAATGAAACAAGGTGGAACCGCGATATATCGCCCTTGGTCACAAATGTGACCAAGGGCTTTTTTTATTAGAGCTGAGAGACTCTATGAGAAAGGAACGATGAATATTATGAGTATGAAACCAGTAAATGATACACTAAAATTGACTGGTAACACACCTGTATACCAAATTGGAGATTCTAACGTTTTTGTTAAATTGGAAAAATACAATGCCGGCGGCAGTGTTAAAGACCGTGCTGTTTATGGTATGTTACGCGACGCTCAGCAGAAAGGTTTAATTAAACCTGACACTATCTTGGTAGAAGCAACGTCCGGTAATACCGGTATCGCCCTTGCTATGCTCGGTGCTGTTTTAGGTATTAAAGTTGTAATCTTGATGCCTGAAAGCATGAGTAAAGAACGTCGTGAATTGGTAAAAGCTTATGGTGCTCAGTTAATTTTGACTCCAAAAGCAACCGGCATGAAAGGTGCTTTGGCTAAAGCTCAGGAAATTCTTGATGCTAACCCAAGTGCTGTAACTTTGGGACAGTTCGTAAACCCTGCTAACCCTGGCATTCATTACGAAACAACAGCTACTGAAATTATTGAACAAGTTCCTAATGTGGGCATCGTTGTTGCCGGCGTAGGTACAGGCGGTACTTTCACCGGTGTGGCTCGTAAATTGAAAGAACATAATGCTAATGTGAAAGCTGTTGCGGTTGAACCGGCAGGTTCCCCAATGATTTCCGAAGGTAAAGGTGGCGCTCATAAAATCCAAGGTATCGGTGCCGGTTTCATTCCTGAAAACTTCGACCAATCCCTTATGGATGAAGTTGTAACCGTAACTGATGATGATGCTATCGCTCAAGTACAGACTTTCATGCGCGAAAGTGGTATCAGCATCGGTATTTCTGCCGGCGCAGCTATTAAAGCAGCTAAAGATTTAGCCGCTAAAAACCCTGGCGTGCCTGTAGTAGCTATTGCTCCGGACGGAGTTGAAAAATACTTATCCATGCTTGAATTTGATGATGTTGAATATGTAAAAGCCTAAGCATCTGACGATATAATCGTTCGGGGGAACGACCATAAGTTGACTTAGGTTTAGCTTGAAGAGAGATGAACGGCCAGCTATATGGCCATAGATATTTAGGGGCTGGGGGAATACCGGCCGGGAGGATGTATGAAAGAACTTTGGCAAGCGATTCGCTATAATATTAAGCGCGTTATGGATTCAGATCCGGCTGCCACATCAGTATTGATGGTATTGTGGACCTATCCGCATATAACAGCTTTGTTCTGGCATTTCTTTGCCCATCGTTTGTATAAACATGGTTACAAATTATTGGCCAGACGCGTGGCACTGCATTCGCGTAATGCGACGGGGATTGAAATCCATCCGGGCGCACAAATCGGTAAAGGTTTATTCATTGATCACGGCATGGGTGTCGTAATTGGTGAAACTGCCATTGTTGGCGATAATGTAACCTTGTTCCACGGCGTAACATTGGGCGGCATGAGCTCAAGACGCGTGAAACGCCATCCAACGGTCGGTGACGACGTGCTTATCGGTGCCGGTACTAAAGTACTGGGCGACATTATGGTAGGCAGCGGTAGCCGGATAGGCTGTAATCTGGTTATCAAACGTGATGTGCCTGAGAATGTGGTCATCTATGAAACGGAACCTGAAAACATCGTTGTTCGCAAGATTCGTTCGACGATTCATTTGGTGGACAGCCATTCACGCAAACATATGCCACGGCATAAAGTAGCCTTCACACCAAAGAATATGACCGACGACATGGCTTGGTTCATTTAAAACAATATATTTTACGTTATATACAGATATCGGCCGTATATAACGTAGGCATTATTATTGTAAAAATATATGTGGATGTGACAATCTCGTTTTAAATGAAACAGCTTGACCGTCAGGCTTTGATTTGGTTGAAATTATTCCCCAAACTGCAGCGGGGGCTGGGTTTGGGGAGTTGACAAAGAAGGGAAGAAATCGAGTTTTACACTAACAACTTATCCTATAGCAACAAGTACTAAAGCGAGTACTAAACGAATTATCATACTTAAAACTTACTAAACAAACTTACCACAAAAGTTTATATACCGGAAAAGAGGTTTGAAGTTGAGCCCCATGGCTCATCTTCAAACCTCTTTTTTGTAATTATTGAATTTTTATCAGGCCGTAAAAGGTGTTTTGAGTTATAGGACAAAAAGTGTGTGTAAA
>NZ_HF986110.1:0-2246 GCF_000431435.1 Veillonella sp. CAG:933 | reverse complement strand
TACCTACGGACAGGTTGTATTTTGCATTCAGTGCATTGGTTGTAATCGCATTGGCATTGATAGTAGTTGTTGCTTGTGCCTCGCTCATTCCCATAACGCTAGTAAGAGCAAATGCAGCTAAAAGAGCGGCAGCGCATGTACGTGCAGGTTTTCCTTTTCCATGTCTTTTCGCAATCTCAGAAACCACAATATAGCAATTCTTCGTTTTGCTCCAAACAACTTTGTAATCCAAATTCATGATACTCCTCCTCTTCCCTTGAAATACAGTGTAAAACGATAATCCACTTTACTTTTACTAACCATTCACTATTTTTCTTGTCACTCAATTGTTTGCTAAATGACATCTCTTGCAGCATTAGAACCCCTGTCTCTCCACAATACTGGCAATAGAGCAAGCGATAAAACATAGCTTTATCCCTTTCACGATGTTTCCAGTACAGCTTTTCACATGGTTTAGAACAAAAGCGGCACCATCTATCTCTAGCGCCTAATACGTTGATCTTCTTGCCAGATTTCTTACAAACACAGGGAGCGTAATGGCCTTAATAGCAAATCCTCAAAATACTTCTTTTCCATGTCGTTATGTCGTTATAATGATTTCCTTTTGTACAGCAAAATCAATATTTCCAACGACTCTTTCGCCACACTATGATGATCACAGACTCTCCTTCCCAAGAATTAGATAAAACAACAAAGAGGCCCCCCTCCTCTCTTCGGTTTCCCAGCATTCCTTGATTTCTTCTGTTGTTTCATGAAGGGCTACTCCAAAAATGTTGATCATATAATAGCGATTAAGGTTTCATGTCTACACGAGGCCTAACAACATATATAATAATACCACTTACTTCTAAGTTCCGTCAACATCTTTTTTTGGGGCCTAATATAAGTTTATAAAGAAAAAGAAGAATTACCTTTTATCTCTTGCTGAATCATTGCATATTCATTAAAATTCAGTATAAGCCATCATTACTTTCATATGAAATTTGAAAATTTCTGAAAATTTCAAATTTGTTTCACAAAAATGAACAGATAAAAAGGCAGTACAAGAAATATCAGTTCTCATACTGCCTTTACTTTGGTAAGATGCGCCCTAAAAGCGAGAAATCTCTATAGCGCCGCACCTTCCCTGCCATTCTCATTGAGCCTACATAAGAAGTTGTTTAAAAAGGAAGATTCCACCTACTTATGATCTTTCGGTCTTGGCTATACGAACACGTTCGACCGTCGGTTTGCCATCTTTATCTGTATGGACAGCATCCACAGTAAAACATTCCAGTTCCGGAGCGAATTCCGTAAACATCCGATCCGAAAGAACGGCACCCTTTTCCATCGCTCTAAAAAGCATGGTCGCAAATTCGTAACGCGTCATCGGACGCTCCCCTCGTATTTTCCATCTGGATAGCCTGCAATGACGCCATTGGCTTTCAGGATAGAGAGCTGTTCATAAGCCCAGTGATTCTGAGACACATCCGGGAAGAGTTGCAGCTTCGACGTATTCCACTTCCGGCCAGCATGTCCATCCAGAAGTGCAGACTTGAATGCCTCGACTTCCTTGCGAAGCTCCTTGATTTCCTTCGCCATAGCGACTTTGGAAGTAGAAACATGATTTCCCTGCCCAAGCTTCACACTCACGCCCGCATTCACCATATTCTCTCCATTTCCAAAGCTGCCTCCGACAGAGAACGTCGTGTCTTCATTTGGACGATAGTATGCACCAATGGCCGCCGCATTCACGCCATTGTAATTGCCATAACCTGCGGCAAAATCCCACTTATCATCCGGGTCGAAATCGAGCGGATGGAGTGCTGCAAGAGCAGCTGCCCCTGCACCGACCTTATTCACGCGATGAGCGAGCCTGCCAAGCGCATTTCCCAAGCTGGAAATATTATTTACATTATTGATGACCATCTGATTCGTGTTGTATAGCTGACCGCCGTTGACTGCATCCTTGGAGCCTTTTTCGACTTTGCCGTCAGCCACATGAGTTACCTTGTTGCCATTGGCATTCAGGCCATCCTTGGGCACATAGGTCTTATCACCGATGGAAAGACCATCATTCGTGATCTTGGTATCACCTGCGCTCAAGCCATCCTTAGTAAGAGTGACTTTGTCCCCGACCTTGATACCATTCGTATCCATCCTTGTATCACCTGTGACAACGCTAGTAAGATTCTGTTTTTTGTTCAGGCTTAGCGCATAATCCTTGCCACCCGCTGCATTGGTTCCCTCTTGGATCTGGATATTTG
>NZ_HF986109.1:0-6429 GCF_000431435.1 Veillonella sp. CAG:933 | reverse complement strand
AAAAGTGTTCAATTTCACATTGCAATTTACTAAAAATACCATTTATTTGATTATCAACATATATTTATCACGTTTTGTGTTGATATATGTCAGTTAATCCTATTATTTATATATAAATAAATATTCAATTAATACCATCCCCTTTCAAAATACTTTCATGAGATATATAACCCTATTTAACCAATCGATTGTTATTTATCTCATTTAACTTCCCCTAAATTTATACTATACACATCTTAATTCTATATTCATTTTATCACCTTTCATTTTTATGTTCAACTGTAAAAGACTAAATTTTTCACAGTCAACTTTATTTTTTATTTTGTTATAATTTTTATAAACTCAAAACATCTAAAATGTACGATAATCATAGGTTTAAACAGCAATTTATTAATGATATATTTTATTTTTATATTCAAAATTACACATTACATAAATTTTTATCAGTCTCTTACTAAGAGACAGTCAATATTTTATCAATTAGAACAATGTATATTATTTAGATAAAAATTCATTTTTCATCTTAAAGCCACAAAACCCTTATAAATTAAACTTTAATATTATATAATTATTGTGATGTCTTGTCATACTAAACCTCAGCCATCAAATATTACTTCTCAAGTACATATTTATCGATAAACAACCCCGTTTTCACACTACCATAATCTATTGAATATAAAGTTTTATGTATTTTTATACTCACTTTGAGAATTTTTATAATTATCACTATCCGTGTCGACATCACATTTTCATAATCAATTCATTTTTAGCAACTATTAGTTTTATAATCGATATAATATCAGTTAAAATTCATAAATCGAAGTTTTTATATATAGCATAATTCAAAACAAACAAAAAAAGACGCTGTTTTATAACAGCGTCTTACTAATTAACAATATATGATTATTAAAAATTTTTCTGATTTTTACAAAAATTTTTATATTTGAAATATAAAATTAGTCGTTATGAGAAGTTAAGAACTCAGCTAATTTTTCAACAGCTTCAGCTTCATCAGGACCATCAGCTTTTAACACTACTTCAGAACCTTTAGTAGCGCCCAAAGTTAATACAGTCAAAATAGATTTAGCATCAGCTTGTTTTTCACCGGAAGAAATCGTAATCTTCGAAGAAAATTTAGCGGCCAGTTGCGTAAAAAGCGTGGCAGGGCGCGCATGTAAACCGGATTCATTGGTAATAACTACTACTTTTTCAGTCATATCGGATACCTTCCTTCAGTAAAATCAACAAGGGACAGTAATAGGTTTCTTCCCTTATATCTTAATATAAATTTTGCCATTATAGCAATGTTTTTATTTTTATAAGCCTTTTTCAGCCAAAACCGACTTGGCGTAAGCCACAATTTCGGAAGCGGTACTCATAGTCAGAGCTTTTTCAGCAACGGCTTTACATTCTTCAACGGTTACGGAGCGAACGATATTCTTAACTACCGGAATCGCCGAGGCACTCATACTGAACTCATCAAGCCCAAGGCCTAAAAGAATCATAGTCGCCACCGGATCACCGGCCATTTCACCACACATACCGGTAATCTGTTTAGCCTCATGGCTGGCTTCAATCGTATGTTTAATAAGGCGTAAGACAGCCGGATGGAGCGGTTGATATAAGTGACCGATATTTTCATTCATACGATCCACCGCTAAGGTGTACTGGCATAAATCATTGGTGCCGATACTGAAAAAATCCACATGCGGCGTGAATAATTCGGCCGCTGCAGCCACCGCCGGGATTTCAACCATAATACCGATTTGAGTATCTTCATTAAAGGCGATACCTTCAGCTCGCAGTTCTTCTTTAGCCGTTTCCACAACCGCATTAGCGGCTTTAATTTCTTCTACCGAGGCAATCATCGGATACATAATCTGAGCATCGCCAAACGCACTGGCACGCAAAATTGCGCGCAATTGTGTTTTAAAAATATCCGTCCGATCTAAACTGATACGAATGGCACGATAGCCGAGGAATGGATTCATTTCTTTCGGCAACTGTAAGCATTTAAGTTCCTTGTCACCGCCGATATCCATAGTACGAATAATAACCGGACGCCCACCAAGGCGTTCAACCGCTTTTTTATACGCTTCAAACTGCATCTCTTCAGATGGCAGTTCATCGTTTTTCATATATAAGAATTCGGTGCGGAATAAACCGATGCCTTCAGCACCTAAATGGCAGGCATGGGATGCATCTTCCGCCTTGCCTACATTGCCGAAGAGCAAAATTTCTTTGCCGTCTTTGGTTACGGCCGGTAAGGTAGCCGACTCTTTTAATACTTGGAGATGCTCACGATATGCCTTAGCTTCGGCGGTGTATGTTTCAAAATCGGCATCACTCACGTGGAGCAACACTTCACCTTCCGTGCCTTTAACAACCGCTTTTTCACCGTTTTCAAAAACAGAAATGTCCCCTAAGCCCATAACGGCCGGGATTTCCAACGTACGTGCCATAATAGCGGCATGACTGGTCGGACCACCACTGGCCGTCACCAAACCTTTAACGATATTTTTATCCAACGCCGCCGTATCGGATGGTGTTAAATCTTCGGCCACCAGAATCACTTCACCGGTCAAATGAGCTAAGCCACGCGGGCTCATGCCAAGTAAATTACGCATTAACCGATCGCCAATATCCTTAATATCGGCACCGCGTTCACGCATGTATGGATCTTCCATGGCCAGGAACATATCCGCAAAGGTATTGATTGTCTGTTCGGCAGCAGCTGCGGCCGATTGCAAGCCATCTTTAATCTGCCCTTTAATGCTGTCACTGAGGGTCGGATCTTGCACGATTAAACCATGCGCTTCAAAAATGGCGGCTTCATCCTTCCCCATTGTAGCTCGGGCATGCTCTTCAATGGCTTTCAACTGTTCAATTGTCAACTGAATAGCCGATTCCAAGGCGCTGATTTCAGCCTCCACTTCGGCTGCAGTAATCACACGTTTTTCAATTACAATGGCTTCTTGCTTATACACATACACTGTACCGGTGCCAACACCGCGTGCTCCGGAAATCCCTTTGAGTGTTACCTGCTCCATATCGTTCCTCCGCAATCGTTCTTACACTTTAAAGTTCAATGTCGGTTTCAAACACTTCGGTCGCCGGCCCCGTCATGAATACGGTACCGTCATCAGCATACCGAATATGCAATGTCCCTAAATATACTGCCACGTCGACTTCGCGACCGGTAAAACCATTCTGATGTGCCATAACCACACTACCGCAACAACCGGTGCCGCAAGCAAGGGTTGCGCCCGCACCGCGTTCCCAGGTGCGCACTTTAATATGAGTATCATCCACTACTTCAACAAAGTTAACATTCGTGCCTTGCGGAAATAACGGATGTTTCTCAATCTTAGGACCTAATGTCAAAAGAGGCACCTTCGTTACATCCTCTACAAATACTTCCGTATGAGGTACGCCCATAAGCACAGAGCTCACTTTATATTCCACGCCATCCACCGTAATCGGGAAATTCATAACTTCCGGCAAATCGGTATCCATAGGAATATCTTTGGCGGCAAAACTTGGTTTGCCCATATCAACGGTTACCTGTTCAACCTTGCCGTTTTTGATATGTAATGTCGGTTTCATGATGCCCGCCAACGTTTCAATGGTAAACGTTTCTTTTGTCATAATGCCGTGTTCATACGCATACTTAGCATAACAACGAATTCCGTTACCGCACATTTCTGCTTCACTGCCGTCGGCATTAATAATGCGCATGCGTATATCGGCAATATCCGAAGACACTACCACCATCAAACCGTCTGCACCGATGCCTGTTTGACGATGGCAAAGACGCTTAGCCAGCTCGCTATAATCTTTATTGCCACCGGCAAGCTCCGTAATAATCACGAAATCATTGCCAAGGCCATGCATTTTTGTAACTCTCATAATATATCTCCTATTTTCTGCAATTTTTATGCTTTACTATATTTTTACTATAATATTATATTTTACATAACTACTTTATAGTATCCGGTTAAAAATATTCTTAAATCTCTTCTAAAATTGCCTGTTACCGAAAATCTCTTATTTGAGTTATATTATATCACACTTTGAAGCATGATAATCATATAAAACGCTCATAATCAATCAATAAAAATCACATTGATTCACAATAAATCATATTAGAAAGTCTTATGTCAGAAATCAGAAATTGTAAAAAGTCTATTTTCAATGCCCATTTGGTATTATCATGCATACATTATAACTAATCTGAATAGTGCAGTATTCCAATTCTTTGATTTCTATGCTATACTGACATTATCCTAATCTGACAAACTTTTCTATAGAGTGTACACAATCACAAGGAAATCACCTAGATTAGTCCCCAACTATTATGTAATATGATACCTATATTACAAGGTGCCTTGCCATTGTTTATACTCTTATCATTTTGTAAAAAGGAGGTCCCCCAACAGTCTAACGTTTTGTTTTAACCGAATGTATGCAAACTGTATAAGTTTTTAACTATATTGTTTTTGTACGACACAATTCTTTAAAAGATAGGTTTTCAATACTAAGTAATTTTTTTATCATACGTTATTATTTTAATTTGTAGATATAAGCCTTTTAGGAATTTATTTCATAATATACACGTAAGGCCTTATATAGACGCTAATCTTAATAAAATGCTTAGTATAACTTGTTACTTTAAGTAAGTTACCCTCTGCGTTTAAGCGTGAAAGGATGATTGCACCAATGTTGACAACATTTTTAGCATTACTGCCAATCTTATGGTTAATCGTCGCATTAGCCATTCTTAAAATGCCGGCTTGGAAAGCCTGCGGTATCGCCGCTATCGGCTCTTTTATTCTTGCTATCACTTACTTTGAAAAAGGTGCAGGCGTTATGTTCTCCGGCGCCTTAGAAGGTGTTGCTCTTGCGGTATGGCCTATTTTACTCGTTATTACCGCTGCTATTTTCACTTACAACTTAGTGGTTCATACGAAAGCTATGGAAACCATTAAATTGATGTTATCCTCTGTTACTTCCGATACCCGTATCCTCGCCTTATTATTGGCTTGGGGCTTCGGCGCATTCATGGAAGGTATGGCCGGCTTCGGTACTGCCGTAGCGATTCCGGCGGCTATGATGGTAGCTGTAGGCTTTGACCCGCTCAAATCCATCTTAGCTTGTCTCGTAGCTAACTCCGTACCGACAACTTTCGGTTCCATCGCGATTCCGACAACGACGTTGGCATCCTTAACCAACCTTGATCCGGTTCATCTCGGTACCTTCATTTCCTCGCAATTATTTATTCTTAACGTAATTGCTCCATTCTTCGTTGTTGGTATCATCGGTGGCGGTTTCAAAGCGTTAAAAGGCGTTTTCACCATTACCTTATTATCCGGTTTGGCTTTAGCTGTGCCTGAGTTATTAATCAATGCAGCAGCCGGCCCTGAATTATCTGTAATGGTTTCTTCCGTTATCATCATGGGCGTTATTATCTTAGGTGCTAAATACTTACCTACTAATGACCCTGAATACAAAGTTGAATCTACAGCAACAACATCTGTAAGCGCAAAAGACGGCTTCGTTGCGGCTTTACCATTCATCTTAATCGTAATTCTCTTGATTTTAACTTCCAAATTGGTACCGGCTATTAACGGTCCGCTTTCCACGATTAAAACGGCTGTACCGATTTACCAAGGTCCTGGCGCTAAACCTTACACCTTCATGTGGGTTGCAACCCCTGGTATCATGATTTTCATCGCAGCTTTCATCGGCGGTTCTGTTCAGAAATCCAGCTTTGGTGAAATGTTTGGCGTATTGAGCAAAACATTTGCTAACTTGAAATTCACGTACTTAACCATTATCTCCGTAGTAGTTACTGCTAAATTGATGACTTACTCCGGTATGACTACCGATATTGCAAAAGCTTTAGTAGCTGCTACCGGTTCCTTGTATCCGGCCTTTGCTCCACTCGTTGGTGCGCTTGGTGCCTTCTTGACCGGTTCCGGTACAAACGCGAACGTACTCTTCGGGCCATTGCAGTTGGCAGCTGCTCATGACTTGGCTCCTGAATACAAAGACTTACCACTCTGGTTGGCCGCTATTAACTCCGGTGCAGCCGGTATTGGTAAAATGTTCTCCCCTCAGAGTATCGCCATCGCTATCGGCGCCGTTGCTCCTGCATTAGATGCTTATATCGAAAGCAACAAAGTTGACGCCGCTAAAGCAACTCAGTTACGTGATAGCATTAAAGCCAACGTAATCATGGTGTCCGTATTAAAATACTTCATCATCTTCATCGTGGCCAATGGCGTTATCTCCTACTTCGGTCATAACTTCATCGAACACATCCAATCATTCTTGTTGTAATTTACAACTGAATTGATATACCCCGCCTAAGTGTAAAGCTAGCGGTTTATGGTAAAAAAAATCATAACCACCCGTAGAACGGGTGGT
>NZ_HF986108.1:0-9773 GCF_000431435.1 Veillonella sp. CAG:933 | reverse complement strand
AAAGCCACACACACTTTTTGTCCTATAAGCCCCATATTAGCTTGAACGTTGCACGTTAATTCTCCCGTAGCGGCTTATTGCCGAGGAGCTTATTTATACATCCAAACATGCGGACAACCTTCCTCGTCAAATACTTCGCCGGCCGCCGTATAACCGAGCGTTTCATAAAAACCTTTGGCCTGCACTTGGGCGGCTAACTTAGTTTTAATGCCACCCATGACACGAATAAAATCTTCCGCCGCCAAGAGGATCTTAGCGCCCAGTTGTTGCCCGCGGTGTGTTTTCATAACGGCCACCCGCCCGATAATAAAGGTGGACTCCTCATCTGTATCTCTGAAGAAACGACACGTGCAAACCGGTTCATTTTCAACAAAACCTACCAAATGAGCGGCTTCCGTATTATCTATTTCGTCAAACTCTTCTTGAAAGCCCTGCTCTTCCACAAACACGGCTTGACGGATTGCCCGCGCCTCATCCGGTAATTCAGAATATATAGATACTTTCCACGACATAATAAACTCCTTTAAATGATTATATTGAACTTGCCCGGTGCTATGCCTAGTGCGATTGTTTTACTTATTCCGAATCATAGACGGAATAATGCCTACTACACAAAAGGCCATAAATACCATTAAACTGTATTGAATATTAGCCAACAATACGGCCTTATCTACATTAGCAATAGCCGTTCCGGCTGCCCCGGTATTACGGGCCAAAATGGATGCCACAATCGCCATACTAAGCACCTGTCCCAATAGGCGAACCGTGCTGATAACAGAACTGGCCATGCCAAAATAAGCGGGCGGCACCGAGCCCATGATAGCGTTATTATTCGGTGCCGAGAACATGGCAAACCCGACGCCCACGATAATCAAGGCTGTAATAATAAGGGCCGTCGATGAAAGATTCATAGCCGTCCACATCACGAGGAGCCCTACGGCAATAACGCCCATCCCGGTAGATGCCAAAACGGCGGATCCGTAACGGTCGGATAAGGAACCCATAACCGGCGACAAGGCGGCCATTACAATGGATTGAACCAATAAGAACCAACCGGCCGTTTCCGAATCATAGCCCATAATCATCTGCAAATATAGGGATAATAAAAAACCAATCGCAAAGGTAGCGCTATAATTCAGCATAGATGCCAAATTAGAAAACGCAAACGTCTTGTTTTCCAGAAAAATACGTACCGGCAATAGCGGTTTGGCCGCACGGGCTTCGTGCCAAATATATATAATCGTCGTCACAATACCGGCTCCGAAAATATACTTAGCTACCGGCAATTTTACAATCTCCGATAGGCCGTAAAGCCCCATAACCAACGATGCGGCGTACAGCAAAATACTAACCGGATTCATATAGCCCTGCTCTTTATTTACCCAATCTTCTTTCATAAAAAGGATTGTCATTATGGTCGCAATCATACCGAGAAACGCGATAAAGTAAAAAATACTTTGCCAGCCGAAGCGATAGTTCAAAAAACCGCCGATAACCGGTCCCACCGCCAAGCCGATATACACTACTGCTACATTCATACCCATAGCCCAGCCGCGCCGTTCCGGCGGAAACACTAAGGCAATAATTGCGGTCCCCGTAGAGAACAGCATAGCTGCCGTAATTCCCTGCAGCCCGCGCAAAACCATGAGCCAATGAATAGTCGGCGCAAAATGGATAACCAACGAGCTCAATGTAAATAATATGGTGCCGATTAAAAATACCTTCTTTTTGCCGATGCGATTTCCCAGTTGACCCATGGGCACCGTAAAAATGGCGCAGGTCAATAAGAATGTTTCAATAACCCAACTGAGCTCCGACGTACCGGCATGAAACTCGCGGCCGATATCCGGCAACGACATATTCAAGGAACTGCCGCAAAATGGCGTCAAAAACGACGCAATCATGACGATGATTAATATTTGATTACTTCTGTTGACAGCCAAATTAAAACCTCCCGACTTCACTGCCAAAACCTATACCTGATTTCAAGAATTGATATGTTCTAAAAATTGTAAAACCTAACATAAGTATACAATAAATTTTAACAACAAGTGCAAACTGCCATAGAATCGAGTTCTTCGTTTGGTTTATTACCATCTACGAGTAAAGTCAACTTACTGGTATATGGATTTAACATGAGACCATGGATTTTAACATCATTTGGAATGAGTGGATTCTGACGAAGCTGTGCTACCGCTTTAATTACATTCTGTTCAGAATGACAGAAATTATTGGCCCAGCGATCCATTTCACAACGAATCATGGTAATCGCTTCCGGCGAAATACCGCGGTCAATCATGCGCTTAGACAGTTCATCGGGACAAGTTTTTTCCATGCCGCAATCTTCATGACCGACGATAAAAATTTCTTTGGCTCCCAATTCGTAAATACTTACCACAAGACTGCGAATAACATCACTGAACACATCGGTAATGCAGTTGCCGGCTACACGAATAACGTTGGTATCGCCGCGGTCAATGCCCATCGTACGTTCCAATAAATCAACCAGACGCGTATCCATACAAGTCAAAATGGCAATGTGACGTTGCGGCGTCTTAGGGGACGGCATCCCCGCTTCACCGTATTCTTTAATAATATCAGCCACATAGGCTTCATTAGCTTTTAAAACTTCTTCTAATAATGACATGACAGCCACCTCCATAACGGAATACTACTTCACTATAACTATATCACATTCTTTCGATGTGCGTGGCAAAAAAAATAGATAACAGCAGAAATAAAACTCAGCTTCACTCATGTTAAAACTCAAAAAATCCGCAACAATAGCGGCTGAATTGTACAATAGAAACTTTCCAATTACAATTCTAAATTACCGATATTACTACGGATTTAAAAGCATATTAAATTTCGAAATCTCACGCTATTACTGATTCCGTTTTAAACAAATATCAATATATTCAGAAAAGGAATTGCATATCTTTCTAACCTTATCTCTATATACCGAAAAAACAAACCCATCTTGATTCATGACAACAATAATATTATCAATACCGATATTTTCTAACACGAAACAACCTTTTGGAAAATCCTTATTAAACCTGCGCTCTTCTTTGGTCGCCTCAACCACATTCATAGGACCACTAATATTTAACCCAGTTAGCTCTGTTCCCCAAAAACTAATTGCACCAAATTGTTTTAAATAATCAATATAATCAGTAGAAAATTGCACGCCTAAACACTTTTGCGCCTTACTAATTTCTATTGATTCGGCACCATTAACTTTATACAAGTTAGGAATATTACTAATTTTTTCAACAATATTACTCATAATAGCCCCCTATAAATTTTCAGCACGTTCTGTCCAATGTTGACTTTTCTCACTTGCATATCTTATGCGATTAATTTCACTATCAATGGTTTTCCTATGCAGGATTTTATCATTTCCCTTGCCTCGATGTTCTTCAGACGTCAATTCAGCAAACGGGCTGTCAGATTTTTGCCCAATATGATGTAATTCTATAATTTTACCGTCCCGATTTATCGGCGACAAGCCATAAGAAATGCGTTCTTGGTTACTTCTTCCCATAGAATCCATTTGTGTCCAATCTATATCCATTCTAATTAAACAGCTTCGTTTATTTATAGTAGCTTCTTTAAGACTTGCCTTCTCATAAATATTATATTCTTCTACTGAGTGCATACAGTCAATGACTTTGTTAGACCAATTTATCTTTTCCTTGATTTTTATTCGCTCTGCTTCATTTAAGACATTTTCGATAAAGGGGGGCTCACTAATATCATGTGCACTAACCTTCTCAGCTTTTTCATTAATCTCAGCAAACCCTAAATTCTCTGAAATAGAAAAAGAAGCTTTTTTAACTATATTAACTATTTGAGACCAATCTAACAACGTCTCACTTTTTTCAGATTCATATAGAATTTCGATATTTCCAATCTCATTTACTTTATTTTTTTCATTGCCTTCAACCTTCTTGATTTCTTGTTTATTGGGAGTAACCCCTTCAAAAATAGTGCTCATACATCCCCCGCTCTACAGTTATTTAGTTAATTAAAGCACGGGAAAAATCGTCATAGTCAATAAAACCTCTCATATCCCGACAATAATCACCCCATAACTGCTTACTAATAAGTTCAGCTACCGTTTTTAAATTCATGTGATAATATGCGTTCAACAACTCTGTCAAGTTCGTATAATTTTTTTGATTAGAGCTATTTATAAAATTACGAATCACCTTCACTTGTTCATTAGATAATAATTCCCTATTAGTAAAAATGCTAAAACTTAAAAGTTCTATTACGTTGTCCGCTATACAATCTAATACAAGAGTTTCAATAGTATCTGCAAATCGTATAGTAGAGATAGGTTTCATTACTTCCTTATCTTCTATCTCACCACAAATATTTTTAAAATAATATCGAATTGTCTCTAAATCTTTTTCCAATAAAATTAAAAATAATAACTGAATACTCCATTTATTAAAGCTTTCACTGTAGTAGCTCTTTAATATAGATTTATTAATCTCAAATAATTTTTCATCTAAATTATCCATATACAGCTCACTATCTAATGTAATACTTTCAGGAGCACGTTCCAATCTCACCACTACAGGCTGTATCATGCCCTCCTTATGGCACAAAGCAAAACCTGTCTTAAGATAACCTAAGGAGACAGCCTCTGACCTATTAACATTAATCGTATTAGAAACAATATCTTGATCATCTTTAGCAACAATTCTGTGGACTATTTTATTAGATGAATTTTTAATTACATCAGCTGCTAATTTAGTAGGAATCTGCTCGACAACAATAACTCCCTCACCATATGATCTCATTTCAGCTAATATATTTGTGAAGTGTTCAACAGCTTTCCCTTTTGCATTTCCTCGTTCCGAATTAATTTCCAAGGATATATTCTTCAACAATCTATGTGCTTCTTCTATTACTAAAAGATGCTTAAGCCCTGTACCTCTATTAATGGCTTCATCGACTCTTCTATATTCATTTAAATAAATAAGCAACAATCCTAATGTAAAGGCCTTATCACTATCGTCAGACAAACCTTCTATTTCTATTACGACCTTACTTTCAAATAATTTTTTAAAATCAACTACGTCTGCAGTATTAAAAATATACCCTTTGGAGCCTACACACAACCCTTCAATACGAGTTTGAATAGCACTTTTAATATTCCCTTTTATTTCATTTTCATAATCCAATTCTTCCGTTAAATATCGTTTTATCTCATCCTTCAAATCGTCCATCGTAGGAAAGAGATATTTATGAGTTTCATTACTATATGAATCCTCTAATGTTTTCTGTCCAAATTGTTCATCTGCATACTTAGCATTATTCAATAATGGATGAATTCCTAAAGTTAAATCCCAACCTTTTTTTGCATATATATTATTCAAACATTTTTCGAATATATATGGCATAGGTCCATAAAATGCAAAAGATGCAGAAAATAAATCTTTTAAATAATCAATATGCTGATTTGGTTTAATCCCCATGGGAACATAAAATGGGTTTATTTTTAATCCCCTCAATTCAGGATTACCTAATGTATAGATAGTATCAACCTTCGTACTATGTCTATATTCTTTTTTTACAGGCTCAATTACCAAATATGGTGTATCAATAGCATTTAATATCTGTTTAACCGTATTAGTTTTACCACTTCCGGTAATTCCACATACAAATGTATGTTTAACCAAATCATTTTCAGCAATACCAAAAAAATGATTATTAATAGGGCAATCATAATCACAAATATTGCCAATACTTTTTTCATTGGTCGTGCTTTGATAATTAATAGCAAATCTTTTTATTTCTTGTATCTCAAATCCAACTATGTTCTCTGTAGGAATACTAAAAACACCACACAACTCTTCTGAATTCATAAAATTACTTAAAGGGCTTTTTTCGTCTTTAGTAGTATCTAAAAACCCCTTTGGAATCATTAATAGTGGCTCATTCTGTACCTCCGATTCACAATTAGTGTCTAATATTTTACAGGAGAATGTAACCGGGGGTAATTTTCCCAAATTGCCAGAACTAAGCACACGATGTAAAGTACTTTTTATAAGATTATATCCAATTTCATTATCTGATGAGTAAGTAATAACAGTATCCCACAAACCAATATTACGTCCTAATTTCAATCGTTCTATAACATCACTTATTTTACTTAATAATTCCTGAGCAAAACTGGTTTCAATCTGACTAGAAACTGAGAAATTAGTATTGAACGAAGCGGATTCCGATCGACTATTTCCAAGTATCTTTGTAACAGTTCGACTTTCACTTTGTCCATAAGTTTCAGAGTTCTGTGCACTTATAAAAGGAACTCCTCCCCCTACAGAAATGGTGTCATGAGTAGATTTTCCTTTGCTATTACTTTCAGATAGACTCCCACTGCAACTTTCACTATGGCCCATCGATAAGCCCAACTGCGTAGAAATATTTCTTGTTGCTAGTGCAGCGTATTTATCTTTTAATTCTAACGCTTTCTCTAATTGTTTTTGGATTATTTTTTCATTAACCGGTTTACACAAAATCAGAAGCATATAGTTTTGCCCATATAAGTTTCTAATTACAGGAGAAATATCACTTTCCTCCTGCTTTCCCTCTAATGGCAAACTTGGATTTCCTATAATCGTTCCAATATAACGCTTGCTTCTATTATTGCTATGGTTTCTGTCTACAATATTATCACTATCAATTATTTCTATCGAAATTTCGCCTAAAGTTCCCTTCAGTATACCTAAAATATTATTTTTATCTTTCGTTACCGGGACACCGAAAATCAGGGATGCAGAATTTGCATTTCCCACTACCCCATAACAAAACGAAGTTTCAATAGCATTCATTGAAGTGAAAAGATGTTGTAATTTTTTTTGAAGAAACTCAAACTTATTAATAACATTATAAATCTTACAATCACAAAACTGGAAAAAATTAAATTGAGTTAATAAATCATTAATATCTTCTTGTCCTAACTTTAAAGCATCTTCATTAGAAATCAAATGCGAAGGATAAAATAATTCTTTAAATTCAACCTCTAATGCTTGATAATCATCTTCGACATTCAATATTTCCATATTATTTTTATCAACAAATTTATTTGCATTATAAACCATAACTCTTCCCCTATAGTACATTCTTATAACGATTTATAATAATATTCCCATATTTACTTTACGACCAACAAACATTATTAGTTTTAGACAGATACTATAAATTATTATCAATTTCAACCTTAAGAGGCTCTACTAATTTAAGATACTCATAAATCTTTCGATTTATCACTTCCAATTCTTGAAATAATTTCTTTCTTTTTTCTGAATCATTTTTTTTATATTGTAATTCATCAATCTTACTTTCAAGACTATGATTCATTATGTCAAATGAATCAATGCATATTCCTAAAATATAATTACCTATATCAATGAAATTCTTTAAATCTGATACAACAACATTTTCTAATATTGACATAAATTCGTTTATAATAAGCCCTGCATGCTCCTCCCGAGAATATTCAACAAATTTATCGTCCTTAGAAAAAGCATCAATAGCAAACGATAGTAACTTTACACCTTGCTGAAAATTGGTTCCAGGTTCATTGAGTTCCGCTTCTCGCTTAGGTAATGTGTCAACATTAGCATCATCTTTCGTCAACAAAAATAAACGCTCAAAATCTAATTCTATGAATATTACTTTCCCAAACATCTTTTTATATTTAACATTTATGCTCTCCTTATTACAAAAACTATCCAATTCATTATATCTATCCGACAATTTATTTTTGATATTACTTATTTTCTTGTTGATATTATCGATTCCATCATTAATATAACTTCTCAATATATCGAATTTTTTATCAGAAATCATAGTATCTGATGAGTTTTTGTAATCCATTAAAGATTTCACAATTTGTTTCTTAGTATTTTTTATTTCTTCTTCAATAGGCGTCTTGTTTTCACTGAAATCAATAAACATATCATTTACAAAACTATATATTTCCTTAATCACTTCTATGCTCTTAATTAATCTATCTCGTTCAACTTCTATTTTCCGTTCAATTGCTTTATTCTCTTTTAAATGCTTCTGATTTAGTTTTAAATCATTTTCATTTTTTAATTTTATTTTAGTAAGCCAGTTCTCAATACTTTCTAATAGTTTATACAACCGAAAATACTTCAATTTTCTAACACACTCTGCTATCTGTTTCTCCAATTTAAAGAAACTTGATTTTTTAGCAGCTTTATAATAAAAACTATTTAGTTTCGTTCTATTTTCGCACCAAAGATTACTTATACTTCGATAATCAAAGTTTGTTCCTTCCAAACTACGAAAATATTCATCAATTTTTTCAATCGTATTTAATTTTTTACATTTATTTATAAACAGTTGCATCTTACTATCTATAAACAAAATATTCCCTTCTTGAATATTATTTTTACAATCTTTAATCACTCGAGAGTTCAAGTCATGAAGTTTTTCATCATCAAAATTTGCAATTTTGTTTCTCACCCAAAACAATATACCTTCCTTATTTTTATCTGTATTATTTCTTAAAAAATTTTGAAATGCATTAAACTCTTGTGATTGATCATCTAACGATTCCAAAAAGATAATCGCATTCGCCACGCTGATATTCTTTTCTGCTAATCTTCCTAATTTCCCCGATGAACTTAAAATAGGAACCTCTACGATAGTCTTTCCCTTATGTTCGTCAGGTAAAGGGCATTCTATATCAAACTCAACTACAATATCTTTCCATTTTAATCGCATTTCTTCAATATATTGCTCAATTAAATAAAAATACTCTTTACAATCAATATCATAATTATTTTCACTACTTATAGCTTCATTTAATCCACTTACTTTTATTCGATTTAAATCACCTTCATATTTTATTAAAAACTCGCTATCTATTAAAGCTGTCGGGATTTTCTCAAATCGATTATTTCTTACAGCGTAATCTTTTATATACTGTTTAACATTAGACTCACCCATTATATATTCCCAATCATCATTAGCTTTTTTTACTCCCAGTTTAAACTCCTCTCCATTTTTTATCTTTATTATTGCACTTATGCAGGATGTATTGTCCATTGGGAGTATTTCACTATTTAAATAAGCATTAATAAATGTTGACTTGCCACTATTATGCTTACCAAGGACGACTAAATTAAAGACTTCAGCTTTAATATTTTCAGCTATTTTATCAAAATCGGCTAAGTCATTCTCTTCATCTTTCAATATCTTTTTTAATTCACTATATTTATCTAACACTTCTTTTTTTACATTCTCATATTTTTTTAAAATCATTTCCCTTAACCTCATTATCGCCTATCAACAATTAATATCATTATCTAATGAATAACAATTGCCCTTTATAAACCACCATTAAACAGAGTAATACAGAAGAATTTCACTAGTTATCAGATATACTGTATCAATTTTTACACGACTCCTTATTCAATAAAACACTTATTCGGTTTTGTCACTACTATTTATATTATAACTCTAAGATATAAAGCTCTCGCTTCATAATTCTTCATCATTTTCTTATATTTAGTATGCCACAAAATATAATTTTACGATACACATAAATAAATTACTTATATTGATTTTTACTTCTTATCAAAAAATAAATTTATTCGGTTGGTTAATTGTAAACTGAAATTGAACATATAAAAAATCCATAGTGAATACCGATTTGTGTTATGATTAAGGTCGCTAAACCAAATCTTTTACACGAGGTATCGATATCACTATGGACTCTA
>NZ_HF986107.1:0-1813 GCF_000431435.1 Veillonella sp. CAG:933 | reverse complement strand
AGCCACACACACTTTTTGTCCTATAAGCCAAATTTTCCGTGAATCATGAGAAACGCCTTAAAATAGGGTTTTGAATTTTGACTAAAAACATGAAAAATGTTTGATTTATACGTTTTGTAGTAGACAAATATAGTAATAAAACAGAAAATTTATAGAAAAAATAGCGTAAAATTTTAAAAAATTCATCGTTCCTATTATCAAAACGCATTCATGGATAAAGCTAGTGATAACTAGCAGTTATCGACTCTCATACCGTCAATTATTCGTCAAAAATGCCTTTTCTATGCAGATTTAGTAATGGTTTTTGGACGTTTTTAGGGCTTCGGAGTATTCAACAATCAAAAACCCTGTGCTATAATGAACTTGTCTTTAAAAGGAAATAAGCAATTTGAGAAGGGGACCAAAAAACGTCAGTAATTAGGATTAAGGATTTCTTGAAGAGCTTGTTCCAGGTATATGTTTTCGGAAAAGAGGATTAGACAAATGGGAAACGTAGTAAAATTTAAGTATGAACAACTTGACCAACTTTTATTAGATGCATTCATGAAATTTGGTTTCTCTGAAAAAGATTCTAAAATTATTCGTGACGTATTGTTGATGTCCGATATGTACGGCATTCAGAGTCATGGTATGCAGCGTCTTGTTCGTTACCACAAAGGTATCGAAAAAGGTACAATCAAAGTTGACGCTCAACCTGAAGTTGTTTTCGAAACTCCAGTATCCGCAGTTATCGACGGTCATGACGGCATGGGCCAATTGATTGGTCACTATGCAATGGAATTAGCTATTAAAAAAGCTAAAGAATCCGGTGTAGGTATCGTTTCTGCACGTAACTCCAACCACTACGGTATTGCCGGTTACTACGCTAACATGGCAGTAGAAGAAGGCTTAATCGGTTTCTCCTGCACTAACTCCGAAGCTATCATGGTTCCTACATATGCTCGTAAAGCTATGTTGGGTTCCAACCCACAAGCTTGGGCAGCTCCTGCTGAACCTTACAACTTCTTCTTCGATGCTTCTACTACAGTAGTAACTCGTGGTAAATTGGAAATGTACAATAAATTAGGTAAACAATTACCTGATGGCTGGGCATTGAATAAAGATGGTAACCCATCCACTGACGCAGCTGATGTATTGAAAAATATCTCCGCTCACGTAGGCGGCGGTATCATGCCACTTGGCGGTAACACTGAACAATTAGGTTCCCATAAAGGTTATGGTAACGGTATGGTTGTTGAATTGTTCGCAGCTATCCTTTCCATGGGCGGCACTTCCAACCACTGCATGAAAGACGGCAAATCCAATATTTGCCACGGCTTCATGGCTATTAACCCTGCATTCTTCGGCGATGCTGACGCTATCAAAAAACATTTCTCCACTTTCTTAACTGAACTTCGTGAAGCTCCTAAAGCTGAAGGTGAAGCACGTATTTACACTCATGGTGAAAAAGAAGTTGAAGCAGTTAAAGACCGTGAAGAAAACGGTATCCCTGTAATCGACAAAACTATGACTGAAGTTTATGAACTTTGCCAGTACTTAGGTCTTGACTTCAGCAAATACTTCGGCGACTACAAACCACCTGTAGCCGGCGATATGTTCACCGGTAACTATTAATAGACGGCCATTGAGCCCTATTAATAGGAGTCCCTTGACTCTCAGTAAATAATGCACCTAGCACATATAGCGCAATGATGATATTGTGCAGTTTAATAGGAAGGGCAGAGCCTATTAAGCAGTAAGAAGAAGAGCAGCTCGCACGGTAACGTGCGGGCTGTTTTTTGTTGTACGCCGAATAGGCATGACAAAACCCCCA
>NZ_HF986106.1:0-18037 GCF_000431435.1 Veillonella sp. CAG:933 | reverse complement strand
GCTCAAGGGTTCCCCGATGATTACAAACTAGAATTTGACTATCAAGGGCGGAAATATTCAATCAAGGAACAAGTCAAGAGAATTGGTAATAGCGTTGTGCCGGCAATGGCTAGGGCGTTAGTAACGGCTAATCTAGTTGTTTGATTAAAAGATTTGAAAGGGTGTAAAGATGAATACTAGATTTATGATGCGGTCTAAAGCTTATAACTTATTTGGCGCAGAAAAGAAAGAGAATAGGCAAAATGTTAAAGCATATAAAGCCTATAAGCGTATATTGATTGATTATAGCAAGCGTGAAAAATATATTTGGTTTCCTGCTAATTAAAGAAGGAAGGTACAATTATTTAGTATGACGGTTAATGAAACAAGAAAATTATTAGATAGCGTTAAAGATCTTGATGAAAAAGTAAATAGTATTATTGATAGCTTGGAGTTTTACAATGAGAAAAGTAAAAAGATAACAGCCACATATAAGAGTATATGCGTTCAAGAGGGCGGTACAAGTGATACAGTCGCTGAATGTGCTGCTAAGATTGTTGATTTACAACATGCATTAAGTGAAGTTTGGGATGAATATATTAATCATCGTGACTATATAGAAGCACTTGTTAATGAATTAAGTAATCCGGAACAACGTTATTTATTAAAATCAAAGTATCTACACTATAAGAAGTGGACTGATATACAAGAAAGCATGAGTGATTTTTTTGAAAAAGAATATAGTGAAGCTTATATTCGCGGTAAATTACATAGTGAATGTTTGAAAAATCTAGCAAAAAGTATACAAAAGTGCAAAAATGATACAAAAGATAAAGAAAGATAACAAAAGATATAAAATGTTACATCGTAAATATGTTATAGTTAGTTTGTAATAGTTTTTATTGGCGGCTATTACACCTCAACTTCTCCTATATTACATGATAAATTAGCGCTAACTGAAAATGTTGGCGCTTTTTTGTTATGTAAAAATGATTGAAGTATTCATTGATTATGAATAAATTTATAAGAAAGTGAAATATATTTGCGGGAAAATACAATAAAACCTGTATAAATATATCAAAGGCTTTATATGAAAGAAACAAAGGTAGTAATAAAATGTCATGATGAACGATGTTTGAATAATGTAAATATGTATTGTGTAGCTAATAATATAGTGGTAGGTGGCACAGGGCGCTGTAAGTGTTATATAGATGCTAAGCATGCTATGAAACATACCGAGCCTATGCATGATAACCCTACCCAATCATAGGGGGCGGGGTATATGTTTAAAACGTGCAGCCGGTGCGGTATGATTTACAACGAGCGAACAGGGCATAAGTGTGGCAATCCTAAGCGAGATTATAAGCGTGATTATAATAATGCTAGTGAAGAAAGAAAGAAGATACAGCGCTTTAGATGGTCTAAAGAGTGGCAGCATACACGAGATAAAATAAAAGCACGTGATAAATTTATGTGTGCTTATTGTTGGTATCATGATAAGTATGTAAGCTTTGGCGAACAGTTAGAAGTACACCACATAGAACCATTGAGCAAGGCGTGGAGCAAGCGAACGCATGAAAATAATTTAATTACATTGTGTAAGGCACATCATAGAATGGCGGATAATGGAGAAATTGACAGAAAAACTCTGAAAAATTTAGTACCCCCGCCAAAATTTTTATAATTTATATGAATATAGCCGACACCGACTGCTCCACCTCAATTTATGAAATGTTCCCTAAATTCACGCGAATTATATATATTTGAAAGGTGTGATTGAATGGCAAGGCCGGCTAAGCTTGCAAGCACAACACGCAAGCACTTAACAAAAGAAGAAAAAGAAAATCGGCTAGCGGTTGAAAATAAATTTAAAGTTGATGGTGAAGTTGTAGCGCCGGATTATTTCAATGCAGAACAAATTGAAGTATTTGATTTTTTAGTTGATGCTTTAAAATCGGCTGATGTTTTAAGTACGCTTGATACATTTTTAATTGAACAAACGGCGGTTAATGCGGTGATGTTAAAAACTTCAAATAAGCTTGTAACGGATAAGCCCGAATTGGCGGGCGTGGCGCAATTTGTAAATTCAAATGAAAAGTTAGTGCGTACGTTTTTACGTTTAGCAGATTCATTGTGTTTATCGCCGGCAAGCCGTGCGAAATTAGGTTCTTTGGTAGCTAACAATAAAAAAGAAGCTGCGGATCCGTTAATTAATATCTTAAGTGGTGGCAATAATGATTGATAAAAAGCATAAAGCTTATGTATACGCTGATGCAGTTGTCAATGAGCAAGTAACAGCGCCTAAATATGTTAAGCTGCAATGTAAAGAATTTATGCGCATTGCTAATAACAAAGATAAAGAATATATGCTTGATGATAAGAAAATAACGCTTATAGGTGAACTATTAAAGTTAATGGTGATGCCTAAAGGTGTTAGAGTAGGTGAAAGTATATATAATTGTTTGGCGGGCTTTCAGTGGCTATTAATCATTGCTACATTATGTACTGTGCATCGTGATAACCCGAATAAGCGTAGGTATGAAAATGTCATATTGGAGATATGCAGAAAGAACGGTAAAACATTTTTAGTAGCCGTTCTTTTTATTTTGCTATTTTTTATTGAACCTAAATTTTCTAAGTTTTACAGCGTTGCGCCGGATGGCACGTTAAGCCGTGAAATTAAAAGCGCTATTGAAGAAATAAGGCTTGCAAGTCCTGCGCTTATGGGAAAATATGACGGTCAACAAAAGTTTAAAGTATTGCGTGATTATATATTATGTAATATCACGAATAGTAAATATATTCCGTTGAATTATTCTAATAGTCGACTTGATGGCCGTTTACCGAATGTATTTTTGGTAGATGAAACAGGCGCTTTACCGAATACATACGCCATTGAAGCTATGCGTTCGGGGCAGCTGACTATACTAAATAAATTAGGTTTTATTATTTCTACAAAATACCCTACTGCAAGCAATCCATTTGAGGATGAAGTTTTATATGCTAAGCGTGTTTTAAATGGTGCGGTTGATGATGATAAAATATTTTCTTTGCTTTATGAACCGGATGATGTAAAAGGATGGGCAACAAATGATGAAGTATTAGAGCATGCTAACCCTTTAGCATTAGAAGTAGTGCAAGTTATGGATGATTTGAAGGATAAGCGACAAAAAGCCATTGAGATGGAAAGCAAGCGCGAAAATTTCATAACTAAGCATTGTAATATTATTTATTCGGGCGTAGGCTCTGAAAGTTTTATCAATATTGCCGATTTAAAACGTGGTGCAGTAAATGAAATTGAATGGAGCGGTAGACAAGTATTTGTAGGTGTTGACTTATCTATGAGCAATGATAACTGTGCTGTATCTATGGTTTCGTTTGATGAAGATACAAATAGGTTACTAACTCATTCTATGGCTTTCATTCCTGAAGATAAAATAGAAGAAAAAAGCCGCTTAGAACGTATCCCATATCAAGATTTTATTAAATCGGGGTTTTGTATTCCGTGTGGATATAGAACAGTTGATTATGGTGTAATTGAAAAGTATGTTGAAGAATTAGCTAGTATGTATGATGTTACTGTTATGAGTTTAGGGTACGACCGATACAATGCGTTATCTAGTGCGCAGAAATGGGAAGAATTCGGTATTGATTGTGTTGAAATTAAACAGCATAGCAGCGTTTTGCATCCGGCTACTAAATGGATCGCAGAATTAATAGAAGATGGGCGGCTTGTTTATGATAAACGCAATAAGCTACTTGAAATCAACTTTGAAAATGCAAAATGTACTTATGATACTAATATGAATAGGTATGTAAATAAGAAGAAAAGCAACGGCAAAATAGATATGACTGTATCAACGATTAACGCAGCTTTTCTATCTTATCAAGATAACTTGCTTAATCGTTGTATTGATTGGGCTGTTCAATATTAGAGGGTGGTGAATATGGGAATTTTTAATTTTTGGAGCGTTGAACAACGTGATAGCGCTGATGCAACAGTACAAAATAATAACAATGAAGAAGAACTTGATGTATTGCTTAATGGGCGTGTGTTTGATACACGAATAACACGCGAACAAGCCATGAGTATTCCGGCGGTTGCAAGCGCGATTAATATTATATCCGGTATCATTGCCGGCTTGCCTGTAAAGCTAATGCAACGTAATGCAGAAGAATTAAAAGAAATTGCCAATGATGCACGTTTAACGTTATTGAATTTAGATACAGGCGGTGTTATTGGTGCTTATGAAATGAAGAAAAGCTTAATCACTGATTATTTGTTAGATGGTGAAGGGGCGATATTCGTTGATAAGCGTGGCAATAATATTAATACATTGCAGTATTTGCCGTATAACAATTATGTAATGCTTACTAATGGCCGTGTTATTAATCGAGCTATCATGTATCAAATTGAAGGGCGAAAATATCGCTATGATGAAGTAATGCGTGTTGTGCGCAATAGTGTAAATGGTTATAAAGGGCAAGGTATTATTGATGAAAACCCTGTGCTTTTATCTACTATGTACAATGCTCTAATATACGAAAATGGCGCAATGAGTAAAGGCGGCAAAAAAGGCTTTTTAAAATCTGAAAACCGACTTACTCAAGCTATGTTAGATGCTCTTAAAAAAGCATGGAATAAGTTATATAGCAATAATAACAGTGATGTTATTGTGCTGAATAAGGGTGTTAGCTTTGAAGCGGCTGATAGTACAGCTACAGAAAATCAATTAAATGAAAACAAACAAACTAACAGCGAACAGATTTATAAATTATTCGGGCTTGCCAATGATACATTTACAAATAATGACGCATTCAATGTATTTGTAAAGACTGCATTAGTACCGATTATGAACAATTTAACAGAATGCTTTAATCGCTTTTTACTTTTGGAAAAGGAAAAAGGCGATTTTTATTTTACCTTTGACATGAAAGACTTGATTAAATCAGATATGTTAAGCCGTTATCAATCCTATCAAATTGCATTAGAAAAAGGATGGCTTACCATTGATGAAATTAGGGCTTATGAAGATTTAGAGCCGTTAGGCATTGAATTTGTAAAACTTGGTTTAGATAGTGTGTTGTATTATCCGAAAGAAAATAAAGTATATACGCCTAACACTGGAATATATGCTGACTTTGATAGTATGAACGAGAAAGGGGGTGTGAATAGTGAAAGTCGAATTGAGGGGCAAAACGGCCAAAATTGAAGGCTATGTTAATGTGTGTGAACGAAACAGCCGGCCGATTAATTCGGAACGTGGCGCATTTATTGAACGTATTGCAAGCGGTGCATTTACAAGGGCGTTAAATCGTAATGACAATGTAGGCTTAATGTTTAATCATGTTCGGCCGTTAGGCAATCAAAAAGAAGGCGTGCTTGAATTGCGTGAAGATGCTATTGGCTTGTATGCAGTTGCGACTGTAACGGATTCGGAAGTTATCGAAAAAGCAAAGAATAATGAATTGCGTGGTTGGTCTTTTGGTTTTGTAAAAAAAGCTGATGAATGGAAAACAGAAGATAATACAGAAGTTAGAACGCTTACTGATTTTGATTTAATTGAAGTTAGCATTTTAGATATTACACCGGCATATATTGCCACATCCATTAGCACACGAAATAACACAACAGAATTAATTGAACATCGTGCATCTGCGGTAGTTGATGATGTGCAAGTTGTAGAAATTACAGAAGCGCCACAAGAAAAGCGCTCTGATGATTTTAATGTTGATTTTAAAAATATTGTTGAAAAATTGCGAGGTAAAGAATGAACTTTAAAAAATTGATTGAAAAACGTAACGAATTAGTAAAACAGTTGGATGATATGTTAAAAGCAGCTGATGCTGAAACACGTGCTTTATCTGACGATGAAACAGCAAAATTTAAAGAAATTCAAGCGGAAATTGCAAGCATTGATACCACTATTGAATTAGGCAAAGAACAGCGCGGTATTATGGATGTGCCAACTGAAAAAGTTAATGCGCCTGTTGCTAAGGTTGATATGTATGAAGTTGAAAAGCGTGCTTTTGCTGAATTTTTGCGTACCGGCAATGAACGTTATACCGATACTGAAACGCGTGCAGAAGTTACTTTTAATACAGGTAAAAGCGGTAGTGTAGTACCTAAGACAATCGCAAGCAAGATTATTGAAACAGTTAAAAATATTTCTCCTGTATTCGCCTTGTCTAGTCAATTTGATGTAAAAGGTGATTTGGCTTTTCCTGTATACGATGAAACAGAAGGCGGCATTGTATGCGCTTATTCTGATGATTTCAATGAATTGACTGCTACGGCCGGTAAATTTACTACAGTTACATTAGGCGGTTATGTTGCCGGTGCATTAGCTAAAATTTCTAAGTCTTTAGTTAATAATGTAGAATTCGATCTTGTAAATTATGTAATTGCTAAAGTATCTGAAGCAATTTCTATCTTTATTGAAAAAGAATTAATTAATGGTACTGCTAATAAAATGACAGGCTTAGTATCTTCTGCTCAATCTGTTACAGCCAGTAGTGCTACAGTTTTAACTGCTGATGATTTGGTTAATTTACAGCTTGAAGTAAATAAACAGTATCGCGCGAATGGTGCGTTTATTGTTAATCCGGAAACATTCAAAGTTATTGCAAAACTTAAAGATGCTGATGGCCGTTATATGTTGAATCAAGATATTAAGCAGCCATTTAGCTATACATTGCTTGGTTGCCCTGTATATGAAAGTGATGTAATGCCAACAATGGCAAGCGGTAAAGTAGCGGTTATTTTTGGCGATATTTCCGGCCTTTATACTAAGATGGTTAAAGATACTGTTGAAGTACAAGTTTTATATGAAAAATATGCTACACAACATGCTTTAGGTGTTGTAGGCTATGTTGAACTTGATAGTAAAATCGTTGAACCGCAAAAAATTGCTACTTTGAAAATGGCGTAAACCATAGAAAGGCAGATTTATGAATTATAAAGTATTAGTTAGTTTTTCTGGATTAATTAATAACTTTTCTGTATCTGCTTTTGTAGGCGCTATTATTTCTATTAGTGATGAATCTGTTGCTAAGGACTTATTAAAAGCCGGCTATATTAAGCCGGCTGATAGTTCTTATGACGATTTAGTAACTAATGAAGAAGTTAAGCCGGCTGAAAATTCTGATGCAGAAGAAGTTAAGCCGGCTGATAGTGCTGCTGATGTTGCAGAAGTAAAAACAGAAGAAGTTAAGCCTAAACGCGGGCGCACTAAAAAAGGTGAATAATTATGGTTGTTAGTGATTTAACTGTTGAATTAGTTGCTGATTATATCCGTGCTGATGTCACAGAAGAAACAAGCAAGATTATTAATATGTGCTTGCAAGGTGCTATTAATTATTGTTGCAGTTATACAGGGCTTGAAAAATCTGAACTTGATGAATATGCGGATATGCCGCTTGCTGTGCTTGCATTATGTGCTGAATTTTATGATTTAAGACAATTCACAGTAACTACTAGCAATAATGTAAATCGTACTACTGCACAAATTCTTGATAGCTATTCTAAGAATTTATTATAGGGGTGATTTGATTGTTGAGATATGAACACTTAGCAAGCATTTTAAATAGCAAGTGTGAATTATGGCGCAATGAAAGAAGCCCTATTATGAATGAATTAGGGCAGCGGCCTATTATGCCGGTTAAGGTGGCTGTATTGCGTTGCGGTATCGTTCCGCAAACAGGAACACTATTAGCCGGCCGTGTTGGTGATACAGCATTAACAAAAACTACTCATAAAATAATTATTAGATGGTATAAGGATATTAAAAGTGATGATTGGCTTATTATTGACGGTCAACGATATAACATTATTTATTCTTTAGATCCATATAATAACCATGAACGGCTAGAGTTATTTTGTGAGGTGATTATATGAGCATGGAAGCAAGCGGTCTTGATGATTTTGCAAAAGAATTACTTGAATTAGGTACTCAAAAGATGCCGCGAGAAAGTAAAAACTTTATGCAGCGAGCCGGCAATAAGCTTAAATCTATAGCTAAAGCACAGTACACAGCAGATTTAGCTAATGGGAAAGGCGGAAAGAAGCGATATAAAATTAAGAACGGAAAGAAAAAGCGTATTGATTTAATAGGCTCTTTAACGCGTGGTAGGGCGTATTTATACAATGGCAATGAATTTCAAGTTCGAGTTAAAAATATTGCTCCACATGCGCATTTAGTCGAACACGGTCATAATATAGCCGGTACTAATAGAAGAACTAAGGCATATCATAGCATGGGTAAAAGTGCGCGAAAATTCGCGGGCGAATATCCTAAAATGGCAGAAGATTTTATTGATGAATTGCTTGATAAGGGGGTGAGCCGTTGAGCGATAGAACTACATTATCGCATGTAATTAAGGCGCTAACGGTGGCCGTTCGTGATTGTTTAGGCGTAGAAGAAAATGATAGAGATATTGAAGAAGGCTATACACGGCCTTCTTTTTTTATTGAAGTTCAAGATATTCAAGATAGTGAATTAACCGATGAATATACATGGGAAGATTACACGATTGATATTTATTATTTTGCGCCGGAACGTGAAACCGGATATATAGACTTGTTACATGCAAGAGAAAATTTAAGTAAATTGTTGCGTGATGAGATAGTAACCGATACCGGCACAGGCTTTTCATGTAATGACGTTGAACATCGGCTTGAAAAGCGTGATAAAACACTTATTACTACATTTACATTAACGATTGTACAGAAAATCGCTGATGAGGGGGTAGAGCCATTAATTGAAGAATTGGCGGTTAGTTATCCGCGTAGCAAGAATGTTGAAAAAACAAAAGACAGTAATTTACAAGTTGATGATGAAGATTTAATTTGAATCAGAAAGGGGCTTATATGGGCTTACCGGTAATTGATATTATTTTTATTCAAAAAGCTGTAACAGCTATTAAGCGTTCTAAACGTGGTGTAGCGGTAATTATTTTAAAAGATGATACAGCACAGGCTGCACAGGCTAGAACATTTAAGTATGAAGCGGATATTACAAGCAAGTTGTATAGCGCTGAAAATTTTGAAATTTTAAAACGTTGCTTTTTTGTTGATGTAAATAAATTGATTGTAGTTAGTGTACCTACTAGCACAGCCGAATTTGCGGATGTAAAAGCAATCTTAGATAAAATTAAATATAATTGGGCATGCACTACTATTGAAGAATTTCAAGATGAGTTAGCAAGCTATACAAAAAGCCGTAATAAAGAAAGTAAAGGCAAAAAATATAAATGTGTTGTATGTAATGTTGTTGTTGCTGATGATATGCATATTGTAAACATTAAGCCAAAATCTGTAACACTGAAAACGAGTGACGGAACAGCCGGTGAAGTTGTGAAAATGACTGATTATGTACCGCGCATTGTATCTTTACTTGCTAATTTACCGCTTAACCGTAGCTGCACATACTACGAATTAGAAGATTTATATCGTGCAGATGATAGTTATATCACTGATGAAAAAACGGCTGATGATTGGATTGATGAAGGTTATCTTATTTTTATTAATGATGATGATGATGCGGTTAAGATTGGTAGAGGTGTTAACACATTAACTACCTATACTAGCACTGAAACAGAAGATATGAGTTCTATTATTATCGTTGAATCTATGGATCTTATTCTTGAAGATATTTATCAGACTTTCAAGAATTACTACATTGGTAAATATAAGAATCGTTTAGATAATCAATACTTGTTTATTTCTGCTGTAAATAGCTATTTCCGCACATTAACAACTATTCAAGCGGGTGAAGTGCTTGATGAAGAATATGATAATGTAGCAACGATTGATATTGAAGCACAGCGTGAAGCATGGCGTAGCATTGGTAAAGAAGAAGCTGCTGATTGGGATGATGAAGATGTTAAGAAAATGACGTTTAAAACGTATATGTTCTTAACTGCTAATGTAAAAATTCTGAATGCATTAGAAGATTTGAAATTTCCGATTGTTATGGCGTAATTATAGAAAGGCGAATTTATGGCTGGTGAACAAATTAAAAACAAAATTATTCGCGGTAACTATGGCAAGGTTTGGATTGATGGCGAATTAATGGCGAATGTTAAAAGCTTTGAAGCTAAAGTTTCTTTGGAATATGAAGAAGTAGATATTCAAGGCGAATTAGGCAAGTATCAACGCTATGTAGGTTATAGTATTGCCGGTACTATTTTACTTCATAAAGTAGATAGTAAAATTATTAACAAGCTTGATGCGGGCATTAGAAGCGGTGCTTTGCCTGATGTTAAGGTAGTAGCACGGTTAGCGGATCCGCAAAGTGCCGGCGCTGAACGTGTGGAATTAATCGATGTAACATTTGATGAAGCCACATTATTACAGTTTGAAAATAAAAAAGTAAGTGAAGAATCTGTTCCATTTAAGGCGAGCGCATACAATTATTTAGATTACGTTGTATAGCGCTTATTTTATTTAGTGTTTAGAGGGGCGCTTTATGCGCTCCTTATTTATTTTGAGGTGATTAAATGGCAAAAGTAACATTAGAACAATTACTTGAAAAGAAATTAGCTGATGGTTTTAAAAGTGTTGATGTACCGGTTGAAAGTTTAGGCGGTGAAATTACTATTGTTAAGCAACCATTAACTACTGTTATTCGCTTGCTTGATGATAGCGGCGCCGATGTTACTATGAGTGAACGAATGGCGCAGATGGCTGAATTGATTTATACATGTGTACCGCTTTTTAAAAATAAAGAATTACAAGCAAAATATGAATGCGCTGAACCGTATGATGTAGTTTTTAAAGTGCTTGATGATAACTTAGGTGATATTGAAACTATTGCTAATGCTATTTTTGGCTTATATGGTATGGATGATGGCGAACTTTTAAAAAAGTAATTGTAGAAGATGCCACATTAAAAATGTATAGATACTATTTATCAAAAGGCCATGCAATAGAAGAATTGTTGAATCTTAGCGCCGTTGAGCGTAGTTTTATGCTTGCATGCATGGAATTAGACAAAGAAGATATGAATAGGTTGTATGGGGGTATAAATGGCAAGTAAGAATATTAATGTTCTGTTGTCCCTTGTTGATAGGTTTACAAGTAAATTGAAAGCTCCTGCTGATGCTACTTCTAAATTTAGTAAGAATGTTAAATTGGCAAGCAATGGAATTTCTAATTTTGGCGCGGGGGCTAATGCTAGATTTTTAAGCATCACCAATAGCATTGGCAGAATGACAGCCGGCTTAGCGGGTATTGGTGCTTTTTTTAGTGTAGGTAGTATTGTAGGTTATGCCAATAAAGCTATTGCAAGCGCTGAAAAAGAAGTGCAAGTACAAGCGAAATTAGGCGCAATTTTACAAAATGTGCAATCTATTAGGGATAGAGGGCCGGAAGCGTGGAAAGACGCACAAAAAAGCTTGAATAATTATGCCGGTAGCCTTGGTAAAGTTGGTGTTGTTGGTAAAGGCGTTATTTTAAATGGAATGCAGCAGTTAGCAACATTTCAATTAAATGAAGAACAAATAAGCGTATTATCTGATGGCATGGCTGATTTATTAGCACAGCAAAAGGGGCTTAATGCTACGGGTGAAGATGCTGTTGGTATTGCTAATATGATTGGTAAGGCTATGAGCGGTAACGCTAGCGCCTTAAGTCGTGTAGGTATTACCATGAGTGAAAGTGAAGCCGAAATAATCAAGAACGGAACAGCAATGGAGCGCGCCAATACTATTGCTAAAGTATTAGCTAATAATGTTGGTGGCGTAAATAAAGCATTGGCTGATACACCGGCGGGCAAAATGAAAAAAGCAGAAATGGCTTATGCCGGCATGATGAAGAATTTAGGCATGATGCTTTTACCGTTAAAGGCTAAATTTATTGGTGTATTTGCGGATCTTGTACCAATGGTAGCGCAAAAGATGCAAGGCATATTTGAACGCGTTGCGGGAATCATGGCGGGGCTTGTTGATTGGTTTGCTAAAAATGGTGATGCGTTAGCTAATGCCGTTATGATTGGTTTAGATGCAGCAGTAACAGCTTTTAAATTATTTGGTGATGCAATCGCTTTCATTGGGCGTAATTCTGATATAGTTATTCCGATTATTACCGGTTTAGCCGGTGCATTTACAGCCTTTAATGTAATTACTAAGGTTGTAGCCGGTATTACAGCGTTTAAAGCGGCGGCGGGCGGCTTGCAAGTTGGTTTAGTTGCTCTTAAAACTGTATTAATGGCTAATCCTATTGTATTATGGGCGGCGGCAATCGGTTTAGTTATTGCTGCGTTGGTTGCGTTGTATATGCATTGGGATGATGTAAAAGCGGCTGTATTATCCTTTTGGGATGCGTGTACACAAACTTTTAATAGTGTGCTTAATAATTGTACTGCTTTTATTAATGGCGTTGTTACAGGCGTTTCTAATGCGTTTAATTCGGTAGTTAATTTTATTGGTGAATGTGTTGATAGTATTATTGCCTTTTTTGTTGGAATTGGAATGGCTATTAATACTGCTTTTACTGCAATAGTAAATACTGTTACAAATTTTATAGCAATGATTGTAGCGGCGGTAGTTGGGTTGAGTCAAAATATTTATAGTGGCTTTATCGCGATAGTGCAATATATTGCTAATGCGTTTGCGGCGGGTATCGAACTTGCAATAAACTTTTTTGAAAACTTGTTATCTATTGCTATTGGTGGCGTTGTTTTTTTTTTAAGTAGCTTTGATGGCGTTGTTGAAGGCATTAGTGAAATATTCAACGGCATTATAGATTTTGTAACCGGTGTATTTACCGGTAATTGGAATCAAGCATTAAGCGGCATTGTACAAATATTTACAGGGTATTTTGATACTTTATCTAACATTGCTTCAAACGTATTAAATTATATTGGCAATAAGGTTAGTAATATTGGCAGTACAATTAATTCTTTAAATCCGTTCGGCGGTGGCAATAGTGAAAAACATAATGCTACAGGTAGTGCTTATTGGCAAGGCGGTAGCACATATGTAAATGAAAGTAATCGCGGTGAATTAATGGTGTTGCCTAGCGGAACATCTATATTAGCGGCTGATAAAACTGAACAGCTTGTAAATAATTATGGTGGCGGTGTTACTGTTAATTTAACAGTACAAGGCAATGTAATAGGCAATGAAGCTTTTATGAATCAATGCGGGGCTTTTATTGTGAATAAATTAAAAGAAAGTATGAACAACATGTAGAAGGGGGATATAATGAATCTTTTGGCGTTGATTGAAAATAATGCAAAAGCTTATTTAAACAGAAAGCCAAAATGTGATGTGATATTGTATGATGATGATACATATGAAAATGTTATATTTCCTGTTATACCCTCTAAATTACCGGCGGTTGAACAGAAGCAAAACAATGAAGTATTTAACGGTGCAAGCGGCGATATTACATTAATTGGTACATTAGGACTAAGAGAATATACGCTTGATAATTGGCTTTTGCCGGTAAATAAAAGTTATCCGTTTACCCGCCCGAATGCATCTGATGGAGAAGCTATTATTAATTTCATTAAAACCCGCCGTGAAACAAAAAAAGTATTTAGAATCTGCGTAATATTTACCGATGGTAATGAAGTATTGAATATGGCGTGTGTGTGTGATGATTTGAATTATTACTATGATAGTGTGCATGATATTCATGCAAGTATAAGTTTTAAAGAGTATATCTATGTGAATACTACAAATAATCAAACTACTAATAGTAATAATAGCTTATCTGATAGCCAAAATTAGGGATAGGCGGTGTTTTAATGAAGTTACAATATGATTACCCTAAGAATAAAGATAGTCGTGAAATAACGGCATATACTAATAATTATGGCCGTTCTGATAATACTGATGCGTTAGGTCAAGAATTTACTTTTGACTTAGTAAGCAATCCGCTTGATATTAACATGAAAGACTTGCAGCTTGAATTAGGCGGTAAGGTGATGTTTTACAACGATGATGCGAATAATAACCGTACTAGCACTAATGATAGTGTTGATAGCACGGCTGAAACGTTAGTTTTTAGCGGCATTATCACGGATGAAAAGAAAAGCGGCATCAATAAATACAGTTATACGGCCTATGATTATGCATTTTATTTGAATAAGTCAGAAGTATTATTTCAGTGTAATGATATTGATGGAACAACGGCGCTGCGTCAACTTTGCGAAAAGTGCAATATTAAACTAGGTTCAGTGCCGGTTATTTACACTAAAATTAAGAAGGTATATCAAGGTGAAGTAATTAGTGATGTTATCAAAGATGTATTGAAGCAAGCTACAGAAGAAACCGGTAATAAGTACCGATTTGAAGTAAGAGGTGATGCGCTATATATTGAAGATTACAAAGATTTAATACTTGATGTACAGGTTACTAAAATTATTGGTGATTATAGCCATACAAGAACATTAGCAGATATGAAAAATAAAGTAGTTATCATATCATCGAGCGAAAAACATGAACAAGTCATAGCAGAAACGGCTGATGATGAACATATTAATATCTTTGGACTGTTACAACACATTGAAAAGATTGATGATAAAGATGCTAGTAAAGCTAATGAAATTGCACGAAAAAAGCTGATTGACTTAAATAAAATTGGTGAAACTTTTAATTTAAAGTTATTAGGTGATGATACTGTTAGAAGTGGTAGAATATTACATTTTGATAATGATTTACTAGATTTAAAAGGCTATTTTTTAATCAAAAATTGTACTCATGCATACGGTCAAAATCATACAATGACATTAGCATTAAATAAGGTAACGGTGAAATAATGGAAGATTGGCATGTTGACTTAGCGCAACAATTTAAAGATAGAGATAATCCGCGGCCAATGGGCGCTATGTTAGGTCTTGTAGTTGCTATTGGTGATAATTGGCTTGTCACATTGAAAGATGGTGCTTTTAAAGTAGATAAAAGTAATGGTTATATATGTAATCAAATTTTAAGGCATGAAGCTGATTATAGTTATGAGCATGCCGGAACTACTACGGTTGGCGGCTGCTTAGGCGGTGCGAATACAAACTATAGCGCTAAAGGCAATGGTAAAATTCACATTAAACCATTATGGCAAGTTGGGGATCATGTACTTGTTGTGCCGGATATGCGCGAACAACATTTTTTTATTGTAGATATTGTGAGGTGATTGAATGTTTCCTACTGATTTTAATTTTACTAATACTGTTCAAAGTACGGCGAGTAAAACAGCGGGACAAAATAAAGTAGGGCGTTCACCACGTTTTAATTACAAAACAAAACGCTTTGAATTTGTTGATGGTAAAAATGTTGAAAATACACAAATTTTAGCTATTGAACAATGGATAGAATTATTTATTCGTACAGAAGTAGACAAGTTCGCTATTTATAGTAGTGAGTTTGGCGTTAATCTTAATAAATTAATTGGTTATCGGTTGCCGCGTTCGTTTATTGTTAGTGAAATTAAACGGCGAATAACGGAAGGCATATTAAATAAAGTACCTTGTATTGTAAGCGTTGATAATTGGCGCTTTGATAAAGGTACTTTTTATTTTACGGTAACCACTAATACCGGTGAAGAAGTGAGGTTAAATTATGACTATTGATGAACTGATTAAATTAAATATTAGTAGTCTTGATGATATACATAATCTTGAATTAGATAATATTTCAGATGAGTACCAAAAAACAGAAGGCTTTCCAACATACGATATTACAAGGGGCTTTGCGTTTGGGTTATTAAAGCTGCATATGATGATTGAAGAAGTACGCTTAAAGCAAGATGTTGATAATTTAACCGGTGAAGAATTAGAACGTTTTACTTTTCAAAGAAAAGGTGTAGAACGTAGAACAGCTACATATGCACAGGGTAGCATAACAGTTTTGAATGGCAACGGAACAGTAACTATAGGTGATGTTTTTGAAAGCGAAAGCGGGCTTAAATATGCATCTGATATAACTGCTGATGTTACAGTTGGTAGTGTTATTCCTGTTACATGCTTAACAGCCGGCACAGAAGGAAATGTAGCGGTTAATACAATTACTAAAATGCCTGTTACTATTGCCGGCATTAATCAGATTACTAATCAAGAAGTATTTGTTGGTGGCCGTGATGCGGAAAATGACGATGATTTAAGAAATCGCTATTATGAAGCATTGCGTGAACCGGCTACAAGTGGAAATGAAGCACATTATAAAAAATGGGCTAAAGAAATAACCGGTGTAGGTGAAGCTAAAGCGATTGGTGAACGGTTCGGTCAAAATACGGTAGAAATTGTAATTGTTGATAGCGATAGACAGCCGGCAAGCACTGATTTAGTTGCTAAAGTACAAGAGTATATTGATCCGAATGGGAAAGGCCATGGTGAAGGGGTAGCGCCTACCGGCGCATATTGTACTGTTGTAAGTGCGGCCGCCGTGCCAATCAATGTAAAAGTAACCGGTGCAAAATTGGATGAATCTACAAGCACTAACATGGTTGCTAACGATATTAAAGAAAAGCTTGTTGAGTATTTAAAGACTATTGCTTTAAAACAAGATTATGTATCATGGGCGCAGATTGGCGCTTATATCATTAGTGCTAGTGGCTTGCTTGATTATGATACTTATACAGTAAATGGCGCTGTATCACAAGTTAAAATCAATGATGAACAAGTTGCTGTTATTGGTACTGTTGAGGTAGTGGTATGACAAATACGGAACTTCAAGAATTTATGCTTAAAACTATCAACGTTTTATATCGTAAGGATCCATGGATTAAGCAATTATATCAAATGGCGGGCGTTAGCTTAGGTGATGTGGCAAAGACAATTATTGAAGTATTTAACAATAACTATTTTGATGCGGCTAATGAACAAGCTATTAAAACATATGAAAAAGACTTAAATATCAAGGCTAAAGGAACGCTTGAAGATAGGCGCAGAATTGTTGAAATGCTATGGAAAAATAACGATAAATGCGATATTGAAAAAATTAGGCGTATTATAAAAACCTATGTACTTGATGATGTTGATGTTGATTTTTTGGATGGCGTGCTAAAAGTTGATTTTAATAATTCTTCTTTTGTGTACGCGTTACCGGAAATTAAGAAAAATTTAAAAGTGGCAAAACCGGCACATATAAGCATGGTAATCAGTGATGTGCATGAGGTTGAAGGCGGGCTTAGTGCCGGCCTTTTTTTTAAGCGTTCCGGCATCGTTGAGATCGGCGCCAATGTTGGCTTTGATACTAATATAGGTGATGCAAATATATACGCCGGTGTACATGTTGAACGGCTTAATGTTGTTAATATTATTGATTGTTAGAAAGGGTGGAAATTATTGGCTTCTCAATATCCTGTTAACATTGTTACTAGAAATGGGCTTGCACTTATTTCTGAAAGCATTGCAACAAAAAAGAATTTGTTATTTACACGAATTGTAGCCGGTGATGGTACATTAAGCGATAGTACAGATATTTCTACTATGACTGATGTATTATCTCCAAAATTAGAATTAAATAGTACAACCGGTGTAAATGAAGGTAACGGCCAATATAAAATTTATGCGACTATTTCAAATAGTAAATTAGATGTTGGCTTTTTTCCGCGTGAAGTTGGTTTATATGCAAAGGTTGAAGGCGGGCAAGAGGTTTTATATAGCTACACTAACGGCGGTAATAATGTAGGTTATATACCCGATAAAACAACGCCTATTGACAGTGAAATTTATAAAATTACTACAGTTATTGGCAATGCAAAAAATGTATCTTTAGTTTTAAAAGATGAAACCTTTGCAACGCTGCTTGATTTGAATTTACATAATACGGCAACAGATGCACATTCTAATTTATTTAATCAGTTTTTACCATTGGCCGGCGGTACAATGGCGGGTGATTTGAATGTACTTAATAAGGCATTGACTGATAATAGCCGTTCTGCTGCTAGTACAAAGTTTGTGCGTGATTTGCTTAATAGTTATATGACTAAAGGGCAAGTGAACTTTAACGGCTTTAAAAATGCTATGTCAAGCGCTGTAGAATTTGATTATAGCAACCCTAACGCATGGTGGAGAAAAGAGCCGGATGGGCTTATTATCCAAGGTGGAAGCAA
>NZ_HF986105.1:0-5243 GCF_000431435.1 Veillonella sp. CAG:933 | reverse complement strand
CTGTAGAAATATAAGGATAAAGAGCCTTATAATATAACAACACCTTAATAAAGGGTTATAAAGGTGAGATTCTTGTTAAGTTTAAGATTACTACAGATGCTCTTCCTACAATTTATCAACCAGGTGAAAAGATTGCTCAGTTAGTAGTAATGCCTTATCCGAAGATGGAGCCTGTAATCGTAGAGGAATTATCAGGTGAAGATCGTGGTGGTGGATTTGGTTCAACTGATAAAAAAGAAGAAAATGAGAATGCAGAACAGGGACGAGAAAGCGGAGCAACTGAAGGAGATAATCAATCAGTACAGTAAAAATCCAGAGTATGTTAATGCATTTTATACTAAACAAGAAGCAGTAGATGCATTGAATAGACATTATAAAAACAGATACATTAAAATAAATTTAGATTAATATGAATACGTATATTTATACAGGTAGCAGCTCATTGTTAACAATGAAGGATAACGATATTAAGAATTTTGATACTATTAGTAATCATTACTTAAATATTGATTGGGCTTGGGTAATTGAGGAAGATGGTACCTTTGTAGCTAATGAAAAAGAATATGATGTAAAAGCTGGTGATGTAATCTTGGTTCTCTATGCTGGTTATAGAGAAAAAGAAGTACCGGTTAAAGATGGAAGAAAAGTTAGAGATTTTGTTATTATAAGAAATGAAGATTTTTATAATAATTATAAATTGAATAAAGAATACGATCAAAATTGTAATATGAAGGATTGCGATTGTTGCAAACCTTGTGTTACGAGAGCCTAAAAATGAATTTAGCGGATATAGTTGGTGGACAAGTGGTCATACATCCAGACATGTTGGCCATTCCACCATTTAAAAAACTTTGGGATTCATTTAAAGATAAAGATTTAGCAACAAAATACTTATGGTACATAGTACTTAAAAACAAATATGATTCTCCTTATGTAGAAACTATGGAGAGAGATCTAATAGAACCTACATTAAAGAAAGAACTATTTGGAAATGAAAACTATGAATTACCAGAAATAGTAATACAAGCAGAAGATAGTTGGAAAAGTAGAACATACTCCTTACTTGAGTATATGTTAGATGGATTACTATTGAAACTTGAAGGTGCTGCTAAATACTATCACTTATCTAAAGATGACGAAATGGATTTAGATTCTATTAAAAAGCTTACAGATGGTGCTAAGAATATGGCTGGAGTAATAGAATCAATTGTGAAACTTAAATCTCAAGTAAGAGCAGAAGAGATTAAGAATAGCAAAGTTAGAGGCGGTGGAGAAATGAACCCATTTGAATTACCAAAAAAGAAGTTGTAGAAACTACGACACAATAAAAGACATTATAAAAACCTGCCCGTTAAGGGCTTAAAGAAATTGCAATTATGGCTAAGACTAAAACTAGTAAAAAGAATACTAAACCGACAATGATTATTTTTGACTTTACTGAGGTATATAACAACATGAAAGCAGAGCAAGAAAGAGATTTAGCTGAAGCTGCTGCTTATGCTATATCACACATGGATGAAAAAACAGAAAATAATCACACTACTAAAACTAGTTTATGGCAGAAAATTAAGAACCTGTTTAAACGAAGAAAGTAATTTATGATTGATTTCACAAAGAAAATCAAAAATTCTAATAAATTCAGAACCCCGGCGCTAACTTATATAGAGTCGGGGTCTTATTGTTCCTTCCCAAAAGGTACATCAGAGTATTTCAATTTTTGGGAAACAGAGGCCGATAGATGCATTAATGGTTATACTGCAGATGATGGGGACTACATCACTGGGTATAACTATTTTTATTTAAACTATTGCCCAATTCAAAGAATTGTATATAAAAATAAAAAGAATAAACAAGGGCAAGAAGAGTTAATCAAAGTAAGAGAATTAGCATTTCCAGACTTTTATGATTATGATTACTACTATTTTCAAGCTATTGAAAGTGCACAAGATCAAGGTAAACACTTGTGTGTAGCAAAAGCTAGACGTAAGGGTTATTCCTATAAAGGTGGTTCTATGCTTTGTCGTAATTTCTTTTTGATACCTGGTTCTAAGTCTTATGTATATGCATCAAATAAACAGTATCTTACTGATGATGGTATCCTTACTAAGGCTTGGGATTACATGGACTTTATAGATGAAAACACTGCATGGGGTAAAAAACGACAAGCTGTAAACACTAGCATGCGTCGTAGAGCTTCTATGATTGTAACTGATAACTTTGGTAATAAAATTGAAGTTGGTTACAAATCAGAGATAATAGGTGTATCATTGAAAGATAACCCAGATGCTGTACGTGGTAAAGCAGGTATGTTAATACTTTGGGAAGAGGCAGGTACTTTCCCAGAACTTAAAGCAGCATGGCAAATTGCTAGACCATCTGTAGAACAAGATGGCGTTGCTTTTGGTCTCATGATTATGTTCGGTACTGGTGGTGACGAAGGTCCTGCAGTAATGACATTACGTGAAGCATTTTATAACCCTAAATCGTACAATTGCATAGGTTTTGAAAATATATGGGATGATGGTATCCAGAGTAAGGAATGTGGCTTCTTTATACCTCAACACACTAATTTGGATATACGTGATGAAACTGGTAAACGATTGTATATGGATGAGGATGGTAATACTCTTCATGACAAAGCAAGACAGTTTATTTTAAATCTACGTGAAGAAGAATTAAAAGAAGCTACTAGTTCTCAACAAATAGATAGATATGTAGCAGAACACTCTGAATCACCAGCAGAAGCATTTACTGAATTATCTGGTAACATATTTCCAAAGAAAGAATTACAAAAACAATTAGCAAGGATAAGAACTAATACTAAGTTACAAAATCACAAACAAGTAGGTACACTTACTTTGGTTAATGGAGAGATAATTTGGAATATACAGAAAACAGGAGACATAACCGAATTCCCATTACCAAAGAATTCTGATCCTACTGGTAAAATAGTTATATGGGAACACCCAGTTAAAGATGCACCATTTGGTTTATATATAGCTGGTATTGACCCATATGATCACGATCAATCAGGTACTAATTCATTAGGTTCTTGTTTTATATATAAACGTTTTCAAGACTTTGAATCATATTCAGATATCATTGTAGCAGAATATACAGGTAGGCCAAAAACTGCTGAAGAGTTTTATGAAAATGTTCGTAAGTTACTTATTTACTACAATGCAAAAGCAATGGTAGAAAACCAAAACACTGGTTTATTTACTTATTTCAATAACAAACATTGTAGCCATTTACTTGCTGATCAACCAGACATCATTAAAGATATTGTTAATAATTCTACAGTAAATAGACGAAAAGGATGTCATATGAATAGAGAGATCAAACTTTGGGGAGAAGGTAAGATCAAAGAATGGCTGGAAGAACTTAGAGATCAAAAGCAATTAGGTTTAAATACTGTACTATCTGAACCATTCCTTGAAGAACTTATTCAATATAATGACAAAGGAAACTTTGATAGGGTTATGGCATTTATGCAGGTAATGGTCTATAGAGAACAATTGTATAATATACAAGTAAAGAAGAAAGAGGATGTTGAAAAGAAAATGAGATTGTTTGATAAACCGTTGTTTAAGAATACAGATGATTCATTTACATTCACGCCTTTAAATAATAACACAACCACATTTATGTTTACTAATTAATATGGAAAGAACAGTCAACTCATTTCCTATCCAAAGACTACCACTCAGTAAAAAAACCGAAGAATGGCGAAAAGACTGCGTGGATTACATTATTGGAATATCTGGCATAGCTTCGTCCGAAAGTATACCTGATGAAGAAGAAATGCAAAGCTATTATGATTTATATAATAGTATATACAATGAAAAAGACCTAAAGTATGTTACAAATCCTTTCAATCAAGATGATGGCTTTCCAGCAATGGCACAGGATTATAATATCATACGTCCAAAAGTAGATCTATTATTAGGTGAAGAAACAAAACGTCCATTTAACTTTAGAGTGTGCCGTACTAGTGATATTGCTAGTAGTGAAGTACAAGACAAAGCTAAACAGATGCTGTTGAATTATATGCAAGCTGCTATGCTTGCTAAATTAAGCCCAGAAGATCAAGCTAGATTTCAAGAAGGATTACAAACAGGCGAAATTCAAACACCAGAACAAATACAGAAGTATTTAACAAAGGATTACAAAGATGCAGCAGAAACAACAGCATATCAAAGTCTATTATTCTTACTTAAGAAAGAAAACATTTCCCATGAATTTATGAAAGGCTTTAAAGATGCACTTGTTGCAGGACTTGAAGAGTACTATGTAGGAATTAGAAATGGTGAACCAGTTATTAAAAGAATTAATCCTAAAGATTTTAAATATCCTGCAGAAGAAGGAATTGAATTCATTCACGATGCATCTTGGTGTTGTTATAGATCATTAATGTCATGGAGCCAAATATATGATCAGTTTTATGATAAACTGGATGAAAAGCAATTAAATGAATTGTTAGAAATAGTAGATCAAAAGCCTACAGCAGGATTTGGTCCAGATAAAAGCCCAGTAGATGATTTTGTTCATTATAACTTAAAATCATATAATAAATTACCAGATCATAATCCTTATGGAGATCCAGATAATATTGTAGTTTATCATGTATGTTGGAAATCACTCAAAAAGATAGGCTTTGTTACAATAATAGATCCTGAAACAGGTATGCCAGATGAAATACAAGTAGATGAATACTATAAACCTACTGGTGAAGAAATCAATGTTGAATGGAAATGGATCATTGAAGCATGGGAAGGATATAGAGCAGGTGATGATCTTTACTTTGGTATGCAACCATTAGAGTACCAATTCCGTAGAGGAGACAATTTAAATAGTGCTAAATTACCATACACTGGTGCAGCTTATAGTAATACAAATACTAAAGCTAAATCATTAGTTGCTATCATGAAACCATTACAATACATGTATATCATACTCTGGTATCGTCTTGAAATGGCAATAGCTAGAGATAAAGGAAAAATACCTGTAATAGATGTTACTCAAATACCAAAAAGTATGGGTATAGATGTTGACAAGTGGATGCATTACTTAGGGGCACTTGGTGTAGCATTTGTCAATCCGTACGAAGAAGGTTGGGACATTCCTGGTAGAGAGGGTGGTAAACCATCACCATACAATCAATGGACTTCTATTGATGCAAGTATGTCTAATACTATTAATACGTACATTCAATTACTTGCGAAGATTGAAGAAATGGTATC
>NZ_HF986104.1:0-6802 GCF_000431435.1 Veillonella sp. CAG:933 | reverse complement strand
TCTAAAAACCAACTCAAAATGTCCTATAGGCCACAGTTTCTTTCGTTTGACAGCATTATTTTATAGGCATTGAATCTATTATCGACAAATGAAGAACAGTGAATTACAAAAAGCGGACTGAAGAACTTTTATCTTCAATCCGCTTTATTAGTATTTATAAGTTATCACTTAGAACAAGCTGTCTTCTTCCGAATCCAATTCGTCTTTAGCAATAATAGCTACGGAAGCTACTTTATCCTCACCATCAAGATTTTGCAATTTCACACCGGAAATGGCTTTACCTTTTTTAATGGCAATATCTTTCATGTCAAAACGAATAATCTTGCCCTGTTCGGAGATGAGCATTACTTCATCGCTGTCCGTTACGATACCAACAGCTACAACATCACCGGTTTTATCGGTAATGCGGAAGTTTTTCGTTCCCTTGCCGCCGCGTTTCTGGAGCGAGTAGACATCTTCGCTGTTGCGTTTACCATACCCTTCTTCACTGATAGTGAATACCTGACAAGCTTCGCCCGATTCGGTAATCACACCGGCGCCGACTACATCATCACCGGCATTAAGTTTAATACCGCGAACGCCCTGAGCGGAACGTTTCATGAGACGTACGTCTTCTTCATTGAAACGAATAGCCATACCCTTACGAGTGCCGAGGAGAACATCCTGATTGCCCGCTGTGAGGCATACCGCAATGAGACGGTCATCGTCAGCCAAGGAAATAGCATTCAAACCGCTGCGACGAATATTTTGATATTCTTCAATGGACGTACGTTTTACCACGCCTTGTTTTGTTACCATTAACAAATTAAGATCGTGATTTACAGTTTCCATATCAATCATAGTCGTCACCGCTTCACCTACATTGAGCGGCAATACGTTGATAATCGCTGTACCGCGGGAATTGCGGCTCGATGCTTCCGGCACTTCGTAACCTTTCAAGCGATATACACGGCCCGCAGTGGTGAAGAACAAAAGCGTATTATGGGTACGAACATGAGAAATCTGTACCACATAGTCGTCTTCTTTCGTCTTCATGCCGACAACGCCTACGCCGCCTTTATGCTGGTTGCGATATACATTGGCATTCATGCGTTTGATATAGCCCTGACGAGTCAAGGTAATAACCATTTCTTCGTCGGCAATCAAATCTTCCACATCAAGTTCCGATGTATCAATCGTAATTTCACTACGACGTTTGTCGCCGTATTTCTGTTTCATTTCGGTCAATTCGTCTTTGATGATACCCCGCTGACGGTCTTCGCTGGCCAAAATAGCTTTCAAATCAGCAATAAGGATTTCCAACTGTTTGTATTCGTCTTCAATCTTTTCACGTTCCAAACCGGTCAAACGACGTAAACGCATATCTAAGATGGCAACGGCTTGTTTTTCAGTTAAGCCGAATTTCTGCATCAATGCGTTCTTCGCGATTTCATCGGTTTCCGACGCACGAATTGTGGCAATAACTTCATCAATATGATCGAGGGCAATAAGCAAGCCTTCCAAGATATGAGCACGAGCTTCCGCTTTGGCCAATTCGAACTGCGTACGACGTACGATAACGCCTAAACGGTGGTTCAAATAGTGAGTAAGTACTTCTTTTAGCGTAAGTACTCGCGGATGACCGTCCACCAAGGCAAGCATAATCACACCGAAGGTGTCTTGCAATTGAGTGTGTTTATATAATTTGTTAAGAACGATATCCGGCTGTACATCGGCGCGAAGCTCTACAACGATGCGCATACCGCGACGGTCACTTTCGTCACGAAGCACGGTAATGCCGTCAATAACCTTGTCACGGCTCAATTCGGCAATGCTTTCAATAACACGGGCTTTATTAACCTGGTACGGAATTTCCGTTACCACGATACGGTGTTTGCCCTTGTTCATTTCTTCAATCGTGGCACGGGCACGCATCTTAATGCTGCCACGGCCAGTGCTGTAGGCTTTTTTAATGCCATCGCGACCGAGGATTAACGCCCCTGTCGGGAAGTCAGGCCCTTTAATGGCTTTCATCAAATCGTTTACATCCACATCAGGATTGTCGATAAGCATAATTAAGCCATCCGCTACTTCGTTCAAGTTGTGCGGCGGAATATTGGTCGCCATACCAACGGCGATACCGGCGGAACCGTTAATTAACAAGTTCGGAATTTTGGCCGGCAATACTGTCGGCTCTTGCAAGGACTCGTCATAGTTTGGCATGAAATCAACGGTATCTTTGTCGATATCAGCGAGCATTTCCGTCGTAATACGAGCCATACGTACTTCCGTATAACGCATAGCCGCTGCCGAGTCACCGTCGATGGAACCGAAGTTACCGTGACCATCTACCAAGAGGTAGCGCGTATTAAAATCCTGTGCCAAACGCACCGTTGCATCATATACGGAACTATCCCCGTGTGGATGATATTTACCAAGTACGTCCCCGACGATACGGGCCGATTTCTTATATGGCTTATTCGGAGTCATACCGGTTTCATGCATAGCGTACAAAATACGACGATGCACCGGTTTTAGACCATCGCGAACATCCGGTAAGGCACGCATAACGATTACGCTCATGGCATAATCGATATAGGAGCTCTTCATTTCTTTATCAATCTGGACGGGCTCAATTTTCCCGTGACTCCAGGTCGTTTCCTCCACAGTCTCACCTCATTTAATAATAACTAATCGTACATTTCAAGCGCTTCATTTAATTTATTAGCAACTTATATTATAGCATTTTTAGCGTTTTTATGCTACTTTTAACCGCATCAATAAGGGATTTTCACCACATTTAACGGGGATAATACATAATAATTAATACCCCTACGAGGGCAATGGCACCACCTACTAAATCGGCCATATCGGGCACCACTTTATCCACCTGCCAGCCCCATAATATGGACAAAACAATAAAAATACCGCCATACGCCGCATAAACGCGGCCGAACGAGGCCTCCTGCAAAGTAGGTATGATACCGTATAAAAAGAGAACGACGGCACCGGCCACTAAGTACCATGGCCCTTTATCTTCTTTTAAAGCGAGCCATACCAAATAGCCGCCACCGATTTCAAAAAAGCCGGCTACGATAAAGTAAAATAAGGATTTAGCTATTTCCATCAGTGTCTCCTTCCTTATTCACCAAGATTAATCATTGTATCCAAACGGTTCATGCGAAAATCTTCTACCATGAGCATAAAGGGCTCGTTATGAATCGGATTATAGGTCGTACCAAACAGATGACTGTTACAATCACAGTCACTTGAGCCGAAGCCCGGCACCTCCCAGCCATCCAAATTGTTAACAGCCTTGGCCAATTCACATTCCAAATCGTCGCTGCTACGAATCGACAAGGTGGCAATCATTTCACAGTGAGAACGGAAATAATCGAGATGCCAATGCATCTTTTTACGTTTCCGTTTATGACGTTCCAAACGCTTGGTAAGATTGGCTTTAGCGGAGCCCACATAGGTATAATACCCTTCCTCAAAATGAAGGATACCCTTACTACCGATTTCCAAATCCATGGCGGTAGACAAATGTAAAACCACCAGATAATCGCCGCGGTCCTGTGCTTCCCGGCGAAGCAGTTCCGCATCAAAACGGCATTCACGGATTACCTCCGGCATGGTAAATTCTTCCGTCCAACGCAGTGCCACCGCCTTCCAATCAAGATCTCCCGCTACTTCACCGAAAGTTTGGGCAAAGGCCAAATCCGTATGATAATCCGGTAAAAACCAACGGGCCCGTTCCCACTGTACCAAGAACAAGACCCCCGTATGATAACCTTCACTTTTAAGAGCCTGTAGATGCAGTAAATGTTTACGCCCTCGCTCCGTTATGGCATCAGGGAACATGGCCCCTTCACGACTGAACAAAGTGCAGGATTTTACTTCCAGCAAAAAAGACTCGCCGTCATCATTGGTTAATAACAAATCAAAGCGGCTATTACCTACTGTATATTCACGGCGCACGACGGACCATTCTTCCCAACCGGGAATATGTTTCGTAGAAATTAAATACTCCGCCACATCATTACTGTAGTTAGTATCCAACATAATCGGCACCCCATCCCGTTCAATGCCGATAACCCGGTACTGTGTTTTGGCGTCCTTTTTCGGATGATGGACTATGTAAAATTTAACACCGGGGTATAATAACTCCCACATGCGGCCCGGATTCGGCAAATGGGCCGGCAATACTTCACCGTTTAAATGATCCATAGCCAGATGAACCACAAAGCGATTCGGCCGTTCTACAAATCGTCCCGTTAATACTTTTTCATATAGTTGTTTCATGGTCTACCTCTTATTACAAAATTGCAATAACGAATCATTCTTCTAATATATCTAAAAAAATAAAAATGTAGCACAGGCTACATACATTTCAAGTAAAATGTCCTATAATGAACAATGTAAACACGAAGATTACCGTGTACTAAACGACATGAAGCAATATTTTTACTCGTATTATAAAAATATTACCTTCTTTATTATACGTAGAAGTAATGCACTCGTAAAGGAGTGCCGTCAAGGGAAAGGACGATGACATTATGGCTCAAGTAGCAGGTAACTTACAAAGAATTCGCAACGGTCAACGCCGTTATGCAATCACACCACGCATTCCGGGTGGTTTCGTACAACCAACTATGCTTCAAAAATTTATAGATGTAGCCAACACATTTAAGGCTACCCTCAAAATCACCGGTGCCCAACGCATCATGATTACTAACTTAAAAGCGGAAGATGTTGATAAAGCTTGGGAAATGCTGGGAATGGCACCGGCTTACAGCACATCCAATCGTGTACGCAGCGTAAAAATTTGCCCGGGCACCACGTTCTGTAAACGCGCTAAGCAAGACAGCGTAAGCCTCGGCATGAAATTAGATAAATTATATATTTCTCAGGAAATGCCTTCCAAAATGAAATTCGGCGTATCCGGTTGTCCAAACTCTTGCTCCGAATCCATCACTAAGGATATCGGCGTAATCGGTACCGCAGAAGGCTGGCAAGTATATGCCGGTGGCAGTGCCGGAGCACACCCTCGTTTTGCCGACCTCATTGCCGAAGTAGCAACCGAACAAGAAGTATTAGCATTGGTAGACCGCATGGTTACTTTCTACAAAGAAAATGCTCATATTGAACGCATGGGCGCCTTCATTGACCGCATTGGTCTCGACACTTTCAAAGAAGCCGTATTAGGCGATATCGAAGCAGCTGATGCTTCTAAATCTGCCGCAGCTACCGCTACAATCAGTGCCGCTGCCGCAGCTGATGTAAATGCCACTGAGCCTTCCGTAAAATTACCGGGTATGGGCAATAATGCTACCCTCGGTTTACAAATGGGCGAACCTATTACTGAAAACTCCATCATTCGTGAAATCATCGAAGTATATCCAAACACAATTCCGGCTCTTCAGGAAATCGGCATGGGCTGTCTCGGCTGTCCATCTGCAACGTCTGAACCATTATGGCAGGCCGCTTCCATTCACGGCTTTGATGTTAACGACCTCGTAACCCGTTTAAATAATCTTCGTAAAGGAGCATAACCATGTCAGCATTCTTAGGTCACATTCATTTTTGGTTGTATAAAAAAATTCGCCTCGTTATCGAGCGTGAAGATTTAATCTATAAAGAAGCGCAGAAATCCTTAGGCGATTTAGCCGATGAACTTCATTTCGTTGCGGTTGACCTCTACGGTAAACCAATTCCGGCAGACCGTAATCTTGAAATGATTATCGACCACAGCAACATTCACGGCTGGTTGCAAAATCAGATTGAAATTGCCACGGTCCGTGAAGCTAACTTCATCAAAGACTTGCTCGACTGCGGTGGTGAAGATGCGGAAGAGGCAATTTTAACCGCCTTCGTAACCCAAGGTGCCGCTTGTGGGAAAGTAGCGGCCGACGAGCTTAATAAAGGCGACCATACGCCACAGGAAATCTATCAGATTATGCAAAACTACTATTTAAACGGCATGCCTTGTGACGGTGGCGATACGATTCTCGCAGATACAGCTGATGAATACGTATGGGAAGGTAGCCACGCTAATCAAAAAGGCAATTGGGCCAAAGCCGGCGTCGATCAGACATTCATGATGGCGGCCTACCAAGCTTGGTTCCAAGGTTTTGTGAGCGCTGCGGATCCTAAGTTCAAATTCACCGTAGAGTTAATTGACGGCGAATTCCCACAATACAAAATCGTTCGCGCTTAAGTAACATTTCAAGTTCGCTGTTTCATTACAGCCGACTTCCGCCTGATCTTAAATCAGCAAAAATTGTACGCCCTACAATTAAATACAATATATATAACTTGCCGTCAGCTGACCATTGCACTTTATAACTAATTTACCTTTCCCTTATAGTCTAAAGGCAACGTACTGTCGGCAAGTTTTTTCTTACAATTATTTCAAAAGGAGGTTTTCTCATGGTTGGTACTGAAAAAAACGAATTGGGCTTATTATTCCAAGGTCCTAATTTTGTAGTTGTAAAAAAAGGCGGCAAAGCCGGTGAAAAAGTAGAAAATCACAATCATCCGGAAGCCAATGTAGTCTTTACCGTAGTTAAAGGCAAAGTAGCTGTTCAACTGAATCAGGAAGAAGAACATGTGTTAACTCCGGGTACGGTTTTACAGTTTAACGGTGACAACTTCATTCAAGCAACCCTCGTGGAAGACAGTGAATTTATTGTTACCTTAGTACACAAACCGGAATAAAAAATAGCGACACATCCTTATTACGCAGATGTATCGCCTTTAACACAATATTTTATATGCACTAACCCTTATTCGGGTTATAGGACATTTTGAGTTGGTAATT
>NZ_HF986103.1:0-529 GCF_000431435.1 Veillonella sp. CAG:933 | reverse complement strand
TAATACAGTACTTTTTGCAATTCCCAAGACACGTACGAAACAACGTAAAATACATCACAATGGACATGTCCCTCCAATTCCGCTCCGTCATGAAGCAATGCTTCCCTAAAGCTCATATTGTTGCTGACAGATTCCACTTAATCCGGCTGGTGACCTTTGCCCTTGAGCGAGTGCGTAAAGCTGAGCAAAATACCTTAACTAATGCAAGCCGAACCTTCAAAACGAATAAGCGAATATTGACTAAACATTTTAAGGATTTAACTGACAATGAATATGCAAAACTGATGGATATGTTTCACTATTCATCGAGATTACACCGTGCCTATATGCTAAAATATGCCTTCCATACAGTGTTGAAATTTAAACGGAGGCGCGATATTCTAAGGTCCATAAATGAATGGCTTTCATTAGTTTTTGACTCTGAACTATCTGAATTTCAATCCCTCTTAAAAACGTTCTCCTCTTGGAGCGACGAAATTATTAATGCCTTAACCTTACCATATTCAAACGGCTTTACCGAGGGTTGCAA
>NZ_HF986102.1:0-699 GCF_000431435.1 Veillonella sp. CAG:933 | reverse complement strand
AAATTACCAACTCAAAATGTCCTATAACCCTAGAATTTAATATTGATTAATAAAAATGACTGCAACGAAAATGCTAATTAACATATTCGTTGCAGTCGTTCATTTTGGGAATATTTGAAGTAGTATCACGTAGTTTTGAGGTGACAATATGCGATGACAATGTGATATTTTAGTCTACTTCAAAATTCATGAAGCTTAATATTTCAACCTTTTACGCCAACATTCTTGACGTTTTGTCAAAAATCCGCTAAAATAACTAAGTAGTCATGCCGGCATAGCTCAGTTGGTAGAGCGGCTCATTCGTAATGAGTAGGTCGTAGGTTCAAGTCCTATTGTCGGCTCCAGTATTTTTTAAAATTTAGAGAAATATTTCAAATTGCTGATAAATACAGTAATCATAAGCATTTGTGATTCTGTTCAGTGCTTTGAAATATTTCTCTTTTTTTCTTATTCACAGGAAGCACGCCCATTTTTTCGCCCATTATTTTTACCCATTAGAGTATTAAGCTCTAGTGGGCAAAATAACTTTACGATTCAAACTTACGTTTTCTATAATTTTCCTTAACATCGCCCACAGAAAGCCAGCCATTGATTTCGAACAAGCCGTCTTCCATCTCGATTAATTTCATCAGTCGTTTTTTCTGTATTTCTTTATATTCTTCTGATTCTAGAGTTATAGGACAAAAAGTGTGTGTAGAA
>NZ_HF986101.1:0-5612 GCF_000431435.1 Veillonella sp. CAG:933 | reverse complement strand
CTGTTTCAGCTGCAACTCTTCCTTCTTCAGAACTGATTCTTTTTGTTTCTTCCTCAATCCTTTTCTGCTCATTTGTGTTACGTTCAGCTTCAGCAGAAGCTCTTAATGTCTCTGCACTAGCTCTAGAACTTTCAGCAGATACACGATTAGCTTCATTAGTCTTACGAATCTCCTCCTCAGACTTTCTAGAGTTCTCTGCAGCAATACGCTCATTCTCAGCAGTTACCCTTTTAGTCTCTTCTGCTTTCCTACTATCTTCATTGGAGATACGTGTATTTTCATTGCTTACTCTGGTATTCTCAGCATTAACTCTACCTTGTTCTGCAGTAACACGTAATGCTTCTGCTTCCTTAACAGCTTGTTCAGTAGCTTCTACTTGTGCTTTAGCTTCTAATGCTTCTGCTGCTGCATCTAATGCAGGTTGTTTTAATGATTGAACCCACTCTGCTTCAGTACCTACAAAACCATGTTTTACTGCAACTTCATACGCTGACCAACCTTGAATACCTTGCATACCAGATAAGTCAACAATAAACTTCCAGCCTTCTTGAGTCTTTAAGTAAACTTTAGCATCATCAGGATCTTCTACATCATTAGTATTAATAAGTACATACTCACCTAACTTTACATCTGCAGTACCCCAATCAGCTTCCATTGCTTCAACTGAAGGATATTCCTTCTTGTAAGTGAAAGCATCACCAATAGCAGCTATACCAGTATTAACATATTGTTTAGTATCGTAGTCATAAATCCACCAATCATTATCTACGATCTTTGGTGGATTACTAGCAATTTCTTCAGCTTTATCAGTAGCAGCGATAGCATCATCAACTATACCCTCAATTTCTTCTACAGCTTGATTGGCTTTATCTGCAGCTTCATTTGCTTTATTAGCTGCATCTAGTGCTGCAACTGCTGCATCTTCAGATGCTTTACTTAGGCTATCAATCCAATCTTGTTCACTACCTTCGAAACCTAATTTAACTGCAATATCATAAGCACTAAGACCACGAGCTTCTATACCTGTATCTACATATACTTTGTTGATAGGATCATAAGTAAACCAATGATCATTCTCACCTATATATGGAGTCTCTGCAGTAGCTTTTACTCCAGTATCTCTATTGTCTACCCACCAGTTGCCATTAGAACCAATAAATGGTGGTACATAGTCATCTTTACTTACATCAAAGAGTACAATCCATTTTTCTATATCGTGATTGTAAACTTTAATTATTCTACCTTTTGAATCTGCTCCCAAGTCAACCCAGTACCCAACCTGATCTGGATTGGGTACGGTTATACTTGCAAACCACTCATAATATACATTATTCTTAACCATTGTAATAGTTATTATTTAGTTCTTTTGCGTTAGCATATTGCCACGGTCCTATTTTTGTAAACCCTTTTTCTGCTTGTATTTGTGAGTAGATGTTCTCAATTTTTTCATACATCGACATACCCTCATCATTCAACCTATTAGTTGCATTTAAAACCATTATTTTATCTGCAAGATAAATTATTTCATTTTCAGTAAATTCATAGTTTTGGGTAGTTTCTAGATCCAAGACACCACTAAACTGTGTATACACATTACCATCTACGCCAGTATATTGGCTAATCCCTTCAAGCTCCTCTTCTGTAAAGTCAACTTTTTGTTTAATAGACTCTTTTGTTTGTAAATTAACATAAGAATCATATTTCCAAAGTAAGTTGTATATTATAATTGCTCTTTCCTTTAAATTAAGTTCCATATTATCCTTCTATATATAAATATCCACCATTACTCACCCTAACATTAAAACTAGTATCACTAGACTCCAAACCGTAATTTTTTAGTTGAGTTAAAGTAGGTAACTGAACAAAATTGACAATAGTTCTTTCCATATTGTTTTGATCTCCGAAGTATCTACTTTCTACAGAAAAACCAGATCCCCATCCTGAATTAGTATAATGTTGACAATTTAACCAACGTTGTGGGGTATTACTATATCTAGCAGATCCATTATATAATATGAGAGTAAAGCCATTTGTAGCACCTTCTCTACTATTCAAAGTATTCAATACTACTGCAGGACATGTTTGCCCAGTAGTTGCTGGAATTGCTGATAAACCAAAACCAACAGCAGCAGAAGGAATTCCATAACTACCATACATAGTCATAGTAGGGGATAATGTGAACTTGTTTCCATAACTGTCTGAATTAGAACCTGTCATTCTACCTCCCGAAATATCAAATCCTCCTACAGTACCACCTACTGCATTTAGCTTTGATGTGTAACATTGACCGCTAGTATCTACTCTAAACGGTGCAGATCCAGGTGAAGATGCTGCATTAGATCCTATTGCTAAATGAATTTTACTTGTAACGGCAGCAGTTGTTCTACCATCTAATCGCATTGTACCAGATTGAGATTGAATATTAGTATTATAAAAATCCCATCCTGCAATAGTTGCTTTATCTGCGAATAATAAATCTGTAGCTACATTATCAAAAGAATTAAATTTAACCCAGTAGTAATTGCCACCATCTGTACCTGCATTACTACTTGGAGTTTTTCCACTAAACGCACCAGCACCTTTCTTAGATCTATTCACTGCATAAAACGAACCACTATACTTTACTATATCTCTTACGTTTCCTTGAGAGTTTGTTGTCCAAGAATAACTAGTAGAAGAAGAGTATTCACCACGATAACTTAAACCAGGACCATAATCTCCAGTACTTCCGGTTGCACCTGTAGTACATACTGCATTTGTATATGAATAATCTCCATCATCAAACACTATGTATAATCTAGTCCATATCCAATATCCATCCTCTGCACTTGGTGCAGTTGAACTCCAACTTCCACCTGACAAGGAAGTTGGTGAAGTAGATTTATAATATTGCATAGTAACACTTCTCACACCTCTACCATCTGAACCATTTTCTCCATTCAACGGAGAAAAAATCACAGGTTGTGTCCATCTATACCCTGATTTATCAGGTAATAAATCTATCTTATTTGTATTTGGATTAAGATAACCTGTACTTGTCCAAGTAAGAGTAGTAGTACTATTAGTAGGATCTGGATACCAAGCAAAAGATCCAGATGTACCACCACTGGAAGAAATCATTTCTGTAAAAGTAGGACGTGTTGGAGTACTATTGGTATTACAATATATTTGTATAGAAGAATTACCAATATCCCCATCTTTACCAGTAACGTTTTTTACTAAAGATAACACTACTGTATCTACAGTTTTTCCTTCATGTACAAAATCTATTTGCCATTGTACAGTAACGTAATTCTCTGGAATACTGGAGCTATTAACAGTAATTTGTTTCTTTTCCTGATTTATACTTAATGTACCTACCCCACTTAGTTGAGAAGAAGTTAAAGTATATTCAGTATTAGCAAATTTTGTACCACCCCTTCTTAAATTAGCATAAGTAGTAGCTTGAGACCAATCGCTAACAACACCTTCGTAGTTTGCAGGAACAGTCATACTTTCATTGTCTAACGCTCCTCTGTATGCACTTTCTCCATCTCGAACATTATTTATTGTAATTATATCTTCAAAGGACATTCCACTGACACTAGTTACAACACATCTAAACGTAATCTCATCTTCACCAGTTTGAAAATAGATTCCATTATAAACTACAACTAATTCAGATTTTGTTTCTCCTTCTAACAAGGTCCATTCAGAAGTACCAGATACTTTCCAATACCATTTATATGAAGCTACATCCATTAATGTAGTATCCATTTTTAATGTTATTGATTGTGGCGTTGGTATTTTTGCATATTCTGCATAGTGAAAAAATTGTTCTCCAGTTAAATATGTTCTAACGGCATCCTCTCCATTAAAACCATCTTCTCCATTTTTACTTTGGTTAATATACCAATCTTTAGTTACTGTTACACCTTCGTCTACTTCAATTGTAAGAGTTATTCTTGCACTAGTAGAAGTTAATGTTTTCAAAGATACTCTATTATCTTTAACTTCACATGTACCAGAACCCTCAGTAAACTTGGCAGTCATAGAAATAATTGGTATCTGAGTAATTCCATGATATGCAAATACATCAGTATATATTGTAGATGGGTCTATTAGTATAGTACCAGAACTATCAAATGGGACAGATGCAGAATAATTTGTTAAATCTATATAATATGCATCCAGACCTTCAGCACCATTTGCTAATTTAGCAACCTGTATTTCGTCATAATATGTCGCTTGAGTATCACTATCGGTCACTGTACATCTAAAAATAGCAGTTCTATCAGCAACCATATCAGGTGTAACTATTAGGGAATTGCCATAGCCAACGATTTCACTATTATTCGTTACATTTGTCCACTGATATGATGGTTGCACAATTCCATATACATTTGCATTTAATCCTAAATTATTTGGGGTAGGAGTACCAGAAAAATCTGGGGAATCATATAAAAACATTCTATTTCCAACAATTTCTACCCATTTTGCAACATCATCACCAGCTTGCCCATTTTCTCCTTTTGCAATATAAATTGTCCAGTAAGGGCTTCCTTCTTTCGGTTCTTTGCCAATATTATCCTGAGTGGCTATCCAAGTACTACCATTATATGTTACACAGTCATAATAATAATATTGTTTATCCACTGACCACGTACCTCTATAAATAGGGATACCAGTTTCAGTTCCATCTTTAGATACTACTGTGATTGTACCAACAAATTTACTATCTTTTCCAATTACTGTTTTATCTTTGCCTTCCAAAGTAAAATCATTGATTCCTGAGTAAAAGGCAATCCTTGGAGCATTTGACCCTTTTGCAGAAATGAAAATAGCATTACGTCTATCTTCCATTTGCTTGTCATATTCAGCATCTCCTTCTACTCTATGACCTAATAATAATATTTCATCATCCGCAGAAGGCGTACTACTACCAGGCTCACACACATCCTTAGATAGTAATATATAATCACTACCTACTTCTGTTACAGCTCTCCAATATCTTTTTACATTATGTCCATCAAATTTTTGACATATTGCTTGGTCGTTTACAATAAATTCATTATACTTGGTGCCATCTTCTGTATCAAAGTAACATTTGTATCCATTATCTTTTTCCTCTACTTTAATACATTTCATATCACCTAATGTAACTAAAATATCTCCACCTACTGCTTTTATTTCATTTACAGTTAATTCATTAACTGTCATATTACCTCTAACAAATAGGTTATCTAATTCTAGATTCCATTTAGAATTTGATGGATACAAACTAGCTCCAACTCCATCCCAACCAGAACGGAATGTTTGCCCTCCCTGTATACCTGTAGTATATATTATTCTTCCAGGTACAGTATCCCCACTTTTAAATACGTAGTCTTGTTTTACTTTACCGGCAGTATAAATATAGCTATCAGTAGGTGTAGTACTTTCACCCATTTTGATTACAGGTAAAGAACCAGATCCATCTGCAACTGCTTCTACTTGATTTTCAAGTTTAGATAATGCTTGATTTAATGTATCAGTACTTACTAAGGGATCAGCACTTATTCCTTTATAATATCCTTGTAAAGAAGTAATAGTACTAGAAGGTTGTGTATGATAACCTGGTACATCACCACTAC
>NZ_HF986100.1:0-5350 GCF_000431435.1 Veillonella sp. CAG:933 | reverse complement strand
TAGGTCATGAACTAAATAAAGAATAATCAATATGGAAAATTTATACCCAGTATACCCAATTCCTTCTTATAAAGACGGAGGTATACACATCAAGAAAAAGAATCGTGGGAAGTTTAACGCACTTAAGAAAAGAACAGGTAAAAGTACAGAAGAGTTAACGCATAGTAAAAACCCATTGACTAGGAAGAGGGCAATCTTCGCACAGAACGCCGCAAAATGGAATCATAAAGGCAGAAAGAAAAAATAACAATTACAATCTAATTATAATTAATTATGGAAAACAATAGTAACGATACACTATTTGGATTTACAGCTATAACTGATATGTTTACTGAACAAGTTGGCAACAACATTCATCAAGATGATGATATTGATGATGAAGAATTAGAGAGACTGAAACAAGAGTCTGCTAAAGCTAGACCTGCTACTCCTGGATCTAAAAATAAAAAGACAGAAGAAATAGAAGAAGAGGAAGAAGTAGAGGAAGAGGAAATCGATGAAGTTGAAGAGGAAGAAGTAGAAGAACCTAAGAAATCTAAGAAAGCCTCTAAGAAAAAGGATAAAGAAGAGACTGAAGAAGAGGAAACCGAAGAAGAAATTGAAGAAGAGACTGAAGAAGATGAAGTTGAATCTAAACAAGTATCTGCTTTATTTGATGCAATTGCTGAAGAATTAGAATGGGATTTTGATGAAGAAGAGGAAGAAGAAAAACCAAAGACTGTAGAAGAATTGGTTAAGTATTTTAAAGAAGTAATCGAAGAACAATCTACTCCAGAATATGCAAGCGAAGATGTTGCAAAATTAGATGAATTTGTTCGTAATGGGGGTAAGTTAGAAGATTATTTCTCTATTACTCCGGACATTGATGTTGACAATGTTGATATTGAAAATGAAAATGAGCAAAAGATAGTATTGAGAGAGTTACTAGCTAGAAAAGGTTACAGTGACAAACAAATTGCTAAGAAAATCGAAAGATTTGAAGATGCTGGAGTATTAGAAGATGAGGCTAGAGATGCGGTTGAGGAACTTCAAGAGATTGTTGCAAAAGAGAAAGAAGAGCTATTAGAGCAACAAAGAATCAAAAAGGAGGAAATGGTGCAGCGCCAACAAAAGTTTTTTGATGACGTTGTCGGTGAAATAAAGTCCTTGGACAATATACGTGGTATCAAAATACCAGCTAAGGACAAGAAAGAATTATTGGCTTATATATTTAAAGCCGACGCTAGTGGAAAGACCCAGTACCAAAAAGACTATTCCAAGAGCGTAAAGAATTTAATAGAGTCAGCTTATTTTACAATGCGAGGTGACACTTTGTTAGATGCTGCCAAAAAACAGGGTACTAGCTCTGCTATTAAAAATCTGAAAAATAGTCTCAGATCAACAGGCGTTAGTAAAGGTACTAAGAGAATTAATACAAGTTCATCTAACTCTATTTTTAGTCGTGCAGTACAACTACTTTAATTAAAAATAAATTACTAACATTTATATGGATAACGGAATTTTAAATAATTTACAGATCGGTAGAGGTAAATGGTTCTCAGATCTTGTTGATGAGAATATGATTTCAAATGCAATGCTTACTAGACCGTATGAAGTAACCCGTGTTATTTCTTATGTATTCGGTTCTAAAGATGATGGTTATAGCACTTCTTTGGATGCGATTACTGGTGGTCTTGGCAATGTAATGACAATTGACCAAAGAGACTACGAATGGTCTGTAATGATTGATAGCGATAGAGCTGTGACAATTCGCTCTGCAAAATGGCAGGGAACAGAAATCACTGCTACAAATGCTAGCACAGTTATGGCAGGTTTGGGTAACACACCTATCATGTTGTGGTTAGAGGACAAATGGTTTGGTCCTGGTGCAATTTTGGAATTTGATAATAGAGAGTATCAAGTACGTGTTTCTGGTGCTCCTTATCAAGATGGTAATGAATGGGTTTATACTTGTTTCATTGCAGATGGTCAATCTAACTCTTATATTCCTGGTGAATATTTGTTAGCTGGTCGTCAAGTATCTCGTTTAGCTTCTGCTTACGAAGAGTATAGTGAAGAGGGTGATATCCTGAATTATAATACTCATTTCAAGATGAGAAACTTCTTGTTTACAACTCGCTTGGATTATGATATTACAGGTACAGCTTATTCTACAGTACTTTGGATTGCTTTAAAAGATCCTAAAACTGGTAAGACTTCTTACTTGTGGTCTGATTATCAGGAATGGAAGGCAATGCGTGAGTGGTCTAAGAGATGTGAGAGAATGATGGTTTACTCTAAGTCTAATGTAAATAAAGACGGTTCTACTTCATTGTTAGGTACGAATGGCCGTCCGGTTTATATTCCTGCAGGTTTGTTGCAACAGATTGCTCCGTCTAACAGACGTTACTATACTGAATTGACTCCGGAGTTGTTGGAAGACTTCTTGTTTGACTTGTCTTACAATATCTTAGGTACTAACGAACGTAAGTTTGTTGCTTTGACTGGTGAAATGGGTATGAGAGAATTTGACCGTGTATTGAAACAAAAAGCAGCTACAATGAACTTGATTGATACGAAGTTTATCAGTGGTTCTGGTCAGGCTTTGGTTTTAGGTGGTCAGTTTGTAACATACAAGATGACAAATGGCATCGAGTTGACATTGAAACATTTCCCGTTGTATGATGATACTACTTATAATCGTTTGTTACATCCGGTATCTGGTAAACCACTGGAATCTTATAGAATGACATTCTTGGATCTTGGTAGACGTGATGGTCAAGCTAATATCGTTAAGGTTGTTCGTAAGGACCGTGAGATGGTTATCTGGAATACTTCAGGTTCTGTAGCTCCGGGAACTGGTTACTCTAAGAATAAATCCACAGTAAGATCTAATGCAAAGGACGGTTACTCTGTTCACTTCTTAGGTGAGATGGGTATTATGCTTCGTGACCCCAGGGCATGTGGAGAATTGTTGATGGAGGTCGAAGATTAGTTCAAAATAATTGGAACTTATTATGGAAGTTGACGTTTATAATAGTGAGTTTTAAAAATTTACTATTATGCGAACATACGAAGTATATAAGATAACCAACAAAATAACTAATAAAATTTATATAGGAATAACAAATCAGGGCTCCGGTGCTAGATACAGACATCATTGGTATGAAGCTCGCATCGGAGAACCTGCTCCTATTCATAAATCCATGGCAAAATATGGAGAAGATAATTTCACATTAGAAGTCATCGACTTTGCAGAAAATGCCGAGGAGTTAAAAGAAAAAGAAAAGTATTACATAAAATTCTTTAACAGCAGAGATAGAAAAATAGGTTATAATTTAACCGATGGAGGTGATGGAACTTTTGGTAGAAAACACTCTGAGGAAACCAAAGAAAAATTAAGACAAAAAGCTTTAGGTAGAAAAGCTTCTGATGAAGCAAAGAAAAGAATGTCAGAAACACACAAATTAAATTATTCTGATGAACACAGAAAAGCGGTTGCCGAAAGTAACGCCAGACGTACAAAAAAAGTATTAATGTTTGATAAAGATTTGAATGTAATTAAAGAATTTAACAGTTTAAAAGAAGCTGCAGCAGAAACTAAAATTCATTCTACAACTATTAGAAAATCCATAAGAGGAAATAAAATAAGTTATGATTATGTATTTAGATTCAAAGATGCAGTGTAACAACAAAATACTATGGATATTATATTAAAATTCGCCCGTACAAATCCATGGGCTGGAATAGCTAAGTATAAGAATTGTAAAGATTATATCAGTACTTACTGGACAAGATCCGGTAATAGATATACCGGTTTAACTCCAGAAGATGCTAGACGTTTGGAGAAAGAAATGGGATATGAAGAAGGACATTTATCTCCACAAAGTGGATTCTGGAAAACATATGCAATCGGTTTAGGCGCAAGAGATAAAGTTTTACATACAGAAAGGCCTGAAGATGAACTTGCATATTTATTTTTAAAAGGACACAAAAGAGTAGCAAATGGAATCAATAATCTTAAGCCTACTCATGATTATGTTCTTGTAAATAAAGAAATTGAAGCTGAAGAAGCTAACAAAAGAAATAAAGCTAAACGTGAGGCATTCTCTGAATTTAATAAGATGTCAATTGAGGAAATGCGCAAATGTTTACGCTTATATGGTCACAAGACTGATAATATCAGTAATGAGCTAGTTGAAAGTAGTTTATTTGATCTCATTGAAAACAATCCTGATAAGTTCTTCTTGATTTGGGTAAACAACAAAGTAAGAGATACTCAATACATTATTGAAGCAGCTATTTCAAAGAATGTAATTCGTAAATCTAAAAACATCTATTACTATGGTACTGATATCATTGGTAGAAGTTTAGAAGATGCAATTGCTTCATTGAATGATAAAAAGAATCAGGATATCAAAATGACTATACTTCAAGAAATTGAATCTAAGTAAAAGTAAACATGACAGTATTAGAAGCACATATAGCATTTAAGATTGAAGCAGATAAAAATGCCGTTAATATTGGTATATCTGGTTGTCCATCTTTCTTACCTGAGGAAATTGATTATTGGTTATACACAGCGTATCTAAGTAAGATAGCTACTAAAGCTACTGGTAACAATACTCTTAGAATACCATTTGAAGGTAATGTAAAAAGAGTAGCAGACTTAGAAGGTTTAGTAAAAACTGATAAGGGATTGTCTTTACTAAGTGAATCTATAAGTAATAGACTTACTATGAATAATTTCAAATCTAGTATTACTTATGGTGATGATACTCAAGATAAGCGTATGTACTTCTTAGAAGGAATTTTACATTTTGGTAGTAATAAAATAGCTACAGTAAAACTTATTAGTCACGAACAAGCTACTAGATTCTTAGAAACTTATAATAATAAACCTTGGATTGAAGAACCTGTAGCAATACTAGAGGATAATAAGTTAATAGTATTTATAGATAGGGATCTCATGGTAGGTCCCTATACTATAGATATTACTTATCTAGCATACCCAAGAAAGATTAATAATCAAGATATTACGTCTACTCTAGATGAAATTCCAGAGTATATGCAATATGAAGTAGTTAAATTAGCTGCTGACATGGCAATTGAGAATATTGAATCTCCAAGAACTCAAACACATCCACAGTACGTAGCACAATTATCAGAGTAATATGAGTAGTAAGGAAATGCAAATGGAATTCGAAAGACGAATTCAACTTATTAGCCCAGATCTTATTATAGATGAGAAACCTAACTCTGATCTTATATTTTCAATACTAAATGAAGCTCAAGATAGGTATGTAATGATGAACTATGTTGGTGACGACCAAATGGAAACTGAAACCAATATACATACTAGAAATACAGA
>NZ_HF986099.1:0-14376 GCF_000431435.1 Veillonella sp. CAG:933 | reverse complement strand
ACAGATATTGGATAGGAGATTCTCCTGTGATTTTTTTGAAACAACGAAGGGTTTCTCTTTCACTGACATTTACAATTTCAGCAACATTAGAAAGGGTAATATTTTCCGGATAATGTTGTTCTATAAAAGATAAGATTGCAGCTACACGAACAGAATTTATATTTTGATGAATACAAGACTCGGTTTGTTGAGGTTCCAATTCGGAGTATGTAGCCAGCATAATATGACCAAGCTGTTCACGGACAGTAAATTCATATGCAAAGGCATCATTTTTTAATGCCTCAAATGCGATAGAAAAACAGTTTGATGCAGATGCCTTTTTGTTTTTTAACACAATACCTGAGAAGCGTGTACACGAGATCAAAGGCAGAATATATCTGGAAGCAAAGGCAGAATTGACATTACCGGTGATTAAAAGTGGAGAAAAAACAAGAGATTGAAGTTTACAATAAGGATTTCCAGATGCACAATGTAACGCATTCGCATTTATAACAGCGATTTCTCCTTCATGAATAGTGAATGTTTCGGATAATACCTGTAGTTTCATACTGCCTTCGACGATGTGAACGACTTCAAATTCTTCATGCCAGTGCCAGGGAATAAAATCACAGAGAGCATTTGTATGTGTTGATTCATAACCCGCACAAGGAAATTCCAGTGAGCCATGCGGCTGAAGTTCTTTATTTTTATTATTTCTGTTTAAACCACATTTTTGTAAAGCCATAATCTTTCTTCTGATTTGTCTGTTTTGTTATAGTATCTGACGGTTTTAAAATTGAAATCCCATTTTTACGACTATATAATTATAGCATATAATAAAAATTAGGAGAATGAAAAATGAGCTTTTTATTAGGAATTATTTATCTTTCATTTATCAGCCTTGGTCTTCCGGATGCCTTGCTTGGTGCGGCATGGCCGAATATGTATCCTGAATTTCAGGTCCCGGTGTCCTATGCGGGGATAATTTCCATGATTATAGCATTGGGAACCATCATTTCCAGCTTAAAAAGTGACCGCCTTACAAGGAAATTTGGAACGGGTAAGGTAACGGCTGTAAGTGTTGGAATCACAGCATTGGCTCTGTGGGGATTTTCTATCAGCCATAGCTTCATTTTATTGTGCTTGTGGGCAATTCCTTATGGTCTTGGTGCTGGCAGTGTAGACGCTTCTTTAAATAACTACGTTGCACTGCATTATGCCAGCAAACATATGAGCTGGCTGCATTGTATGTGGGGAATTGGTGCAACACTGGGACCATACATTATGGGTGCTGTACTTAGTGGTGGCACCACATGGAATACAGGGTATGGAATTATTTCTGTATTGCAGATTGTGCTTACAGCAGTTCTAATATTTAGTCTACCGAAATGGAAAAAACAAAACACATTATCGGAAGAAACCACAAGTGAAAAGGTACTTTCGCTGAAAGAAATTCTTGCAATTCCGGGTGCAAAGGCAATCATGGTCTGTTTCTTTTGCTATTGTTCCGTAGAACAGACAACCATGCTATGGGCAAGCAGCTATTTGAATCTGGCAAAAGGTGTAGATGCCAGAACGGCAGCCTCCTTTGAGGGTATGTTTTGCATTGGTATTACGATTGGTCGTGGAATCAATGGATTTATTGCCATGAAACTGAAAGACAGACAGATGATTCGTATGGGACAGGCAATTATCCTGACAGGCATTATCATAATGATTCTTCCATTTGAGGTACTTTTTTGTATTTCAATGTGTCAAACTCCCGAGCTGAAAGCATGGGGCGGACATGTGGAGTCACAGGAAATCGGGCTGCCGGTGAAAAATACCGGATTGGTGTTGCCTTGCGGGGCGTCTGGGCGCTGGCAGAGAGTCTGAACGATCCTAATAGAAGGAAATATGATTTGAGTTGTATACATCGTAAATGAATATGGAAGAATAGAGTCTGGATGTCAAATGATATCTAGATTTTTTCTATATCTACCAAAAAAATAAAGAGATATTTATAAGAATATTACAAAAATAGAGAGTTAATTTTAAATATGTTGACAAAATAAACAAAAAGAAGTACTATTGAAATGCGACATAGCTAGATAGCTAGCTATAAAGACAAGTGGATAAGCAGATAAGTAGTTAGCTAGAAATCTAGACATATAAACTCAGAATTGTTATAATGGACAGGTATAAAATTATAGTAAAGAAATCATATATCAGAGAATTAAGAAAGGATAAGAATTATGAGGATTAATACAGAGAGTACAGTACCTGTCTATTTACAAGTAGCAAATGAAATTAAGAAAAATATCAAGGATGAAACATTAAAATCAGGAGATATGCTGCCATCGGATAGGGTTTATTGTGAAGAACTTGGAGTAAGTCATATGACTGTAAAAAAAGCGATAGATTTGTTGGCAAATGAAGGTCTTGTGATTAGGAAAAAAGGAGTAGGAACATTTATTGCGGAACCTAAAATCACACAATCTTTATTTACATTGACTGGTTTTACTGGAGATAATAAAAGCCCTGGACGAGAAACACATAGTAAAGTTCTGAATTTTAAAGAAGGACATCCTTCTGCAGATATTGCAAAAAAATTAATGATTACAGAGAAAGATAGTGTCATAAATCTAAAACGTCTAAGGATGATCAATGATGATATTGTAGCATTGGAAGATGCATATATAAACAATAAGAACAAAAGATATCAAGAAATTATGAATCATGATTTTGAGAGAGAATCTTTATATCAGATTTTGAAGGAGAAATGTAATGTTGAATTGGGGTTGGCTAAGGAGACAATAGAAGTATCAAGTGCAACCGAAGAAATTAATATGCAGATGGAAGTACCCTTAGGAAAACCAATGTTTTATTTGAAACGTATTTCTTATAACATAGAAGAAGAACCGATTGAGTATGTTGAGTCAGTCTATCGTGCGGACAAATATATATTTTCAGCGGTACTTACAACACAGTAATTGTATATCAAATAGCAGTACGATTCATGATAAGGATTGCTATTTGCATATATGATTGGGATAAATACTACGATTACATCTTGGTAAGGAGGAGAAAGAGGTATGAAAAAAAGAATAATTAGTGCAATGTTAGCAGTAACCATGATTGCTGGCCTCATAACTGGCTGTGGAGGAAATTCATCGGATAAAGGAAGAGCAGGAGAAGATGGAAAGGTAAAACTTACATTATGGCATATGGAAGAAACAGATGCACGGGTACAAGCTTTTCAAGAAGTTATTGATAAGTTTAATGAAAGTCAGTCTGAAGTTGAAGTTTCGGTTGCTGTACAATCGTGGGACGATGCATACACAAAGGTTCCATCTGCAATACAGGCAGGAAATGGTCCGGATATTTTGCAGGCAATACCAGATTTTTGTTCTGTTATTTATGATATGGGGGTTGTGCAGGATTTAAGCGATGTAATTAGTGACTTAGATGAAAAGTATAGTTTTTTACAGAGTTCTTTGACACCATACACGTATGAAGATGGTATATATGCAGTACCTGCATTTGGAATGGCACAGGTATTATGGTATAGAAAAGATATGTTTGATGCTGCTGGACTAAGTGCGCCAACAACATTTGAAGAATTGTTGGAGTGTGCAAAAGCACTGACAGATAAAGAGAATAGTAAATATGGAATTGCACTTCCGGCATCGTTGTCAATGGCAACAGACCAGGTACTCTATTCTTTGATTGCATCAGCAGGAGGAAAAGATGTTGTAAATGGGGAAAATAAAGTGACATTTAATAATGAAGGAACTGTAGCGGCATTGAAACTATATCAAGAGCTACTCCAGTATGCGCCGAGTGATTGTGACACCTATGCTTGGGGCGAACCGCAGGCATTGTTAAATCAGGGGACCATTGCAATGGCGATTGAAAAAGGGCAGTATTTGTCAACGTTTGAATCTGAATCAGGTGTTGGTGCAGAAAATTTGTGCTGCGTTCCAATTCCAGTATTGAATGAGTCGTGTACGTCTACTAGCATTTACTATTCAAATGGATTTATGCTTTTATCTGATGATGAAGCAAAAAGAGAAGCGGCAAAAGCCTTTTTTGATTTCATGTTAAGTGAGGAAGCATACGGAGAATTATTAAATGCAGAGCCTGGATTGTTCCTTCCTGTGACAGAAACTGGTGGAGAGTATAGCAGCTGGCTGTCAAACGAAGTTCTTCAGAAATATCCGGAAGAAGTAGAGGGGCTTTTGGCATCCGCTGAGACAGGAGAGCTTTTTGGATTTACCGATGGTATTTGTAGAAAAATAGGTTCTATTACTGGTCCGAACTTAATTGCACAGACTTTACAGCAGATAACAGTAAATGGAAAGACAGCAGAGGAAGCTGCTCAATGGGGGCAAAGTGCAATGGAAGAGGCTGTTTCTAAATAAGGAATGAAAAGAAATAATCACAAGGGCTGTCAAATGTAGGTTTCTATCAATGGCCCTTCTGATTATAAGAGAAAGAGAGAGGGCACGATGAAGATGAAAGCAAAGAAAAAACAGATATGGCTTCCTTATGTATTGGTTGCACCATTGATGGTATGGTTGTTGGTAACTGTTTTTATTCCAGTCGTGAATGTATTTATTGACAGTTTGAGAAATACTACTTATGTAGGTATTAAAGGCGAATTTATAGGACTGGAAAATTATAAGAGCGTTTTGACAGATCGCAACTATTGGACAGCTTGGCTGAAAAGTATTCAATGGCTAGTTGGATGTACGGTGCTACAAACGATTTTAGGATTTGGTACTGCTTTATTATTGAACGGACATGGAAGGTTTCGTAGAGTAGCAAAGACATGGAGTATTGTTCCCTGGATTATTCCGACAATTGTTGTTTCTATTATGTGGCAGTGGATATTTAACAGTTCTTATGGAATATTAAATGATCTGCTTCAGAAAATGAACCTGATTACGGAGGGAATCAACTTTTTTGGTGAGTCTAAAGCAATGTGGACGTTGATTATTATTAATGTATGGCATTGGTTTCCATTTACAACCATTATATTATTGTCTGGACTTGCCACAATTCCAGAGACATTATATGAAAGTGCAGAAGTAGATGGAGCATCTGCATGGCAGAGGTTTCGATATATTACAATGCCGGGGCTTTCTAAGATCACATTTGCGTTAGTTGTGATTGGTACACTCTGGTGTTTCAACATTTTTGATACAATCTTTATTACGACAGAAGGCGGTCCGTTAAATTTAACAACAACGGTTCCGATTTATATTTACAGAGAAGCATTTAAAAATTATCAGATAGGTCGTTCATCAGCAGTGTCTATTGTGACAGCAATATTGTTATTGATTTTGGCAAGTGTACTGGCTAAAATTTCAAAACCATCAGCGGATGAATAGGAGGGGAAATAGATATGAAAAGAAAAATTAGAAAGAGGGGAAGAGTTCCTTTTATCGGTAAGATTTTTGCTGTATTTCTTGCTTTCATTATTTTATTTCCCTTTTACTGGATTGTGATTTCATCTTTTAAAACAAGTGACACAATTGTACATCCAGATTTGTGGCCTGTTAAAAGTACATTGGCACATTATCAACAGTTGTTGAGCACACCGACATTTGTATCAGGATTGAAATCAAGTTTGATTGTTACAGCCGGAACAGTTGTTATTTTACTCGTAATTGTTATTTTGGCAAGTTATGGATTGTATAGATTTGAGTTTAAGGGAAAAGCATTTTTAAATAAAGTAATATTGCTGGCGTATATTTTCCCAGGCATATTGCTTGTTGTACCGGTGTATGACATTATGGCGAAAATTCATTTGGTTGATTCATATGCAGCATTGATTATTATGAATGTGACGTTTGCAGCGCCGTTCTGCGTGTGGTTGATGAATGGATTCTTTGCATCTGTTCCGAAATCATTGGATGAATCGGCAGCACTCGATGGGTTAAGTAAAATGGGGATTTTGTTGAAGATACATATTCCACTGCTGAAACCGGGGATTGCAACAGTAGCTGTATATGGGTTGATTTCTGCGTGGACAGAATTTACATTTGCATCTATTTTAGTTATTTCGGATGAGTATAAGACGCTTCCAATTGTTTTGAAAGCGATTACCAGTTCTTATACGGTTCAATGGGGACAGATTACAGCATCAGCAACGCTTGCAATGCTTCCAATTATTGTAATTTTTGCCTTTGTAGGAAAATATTTTATTGGTGGATTAATAGCAGGGGCGATTAAGGAGTAGCAGTAATTTTATATAACAGAGGTGTAGCTATGAAAAGATATGAACAATATTTAGAAGAAATAAAAGTGATTGAAACACAAATTCTAAATGACGAATCAAAAGCAATTGAAACGGTTGCTAATAAAATGGCAGTTACGTTAAAAAATAAAAAACAGATATATTTATTTGGGTGTGGACATTCTCATATTTTAGTCGAAGAAGCTTTTTACAGAGCAGGAGGGTTGGTTCCAGTAACTCCGATTTTTGATACAGCGCTCATGCTTCATGATGGAGCGGTAAAAAGTTCTCATTTGGAAAAAATGGAAGAGTATGGAAAACTTGTATTTGAAAGAATAAATATACAGAAGGAAGATATGATTTTTATTTTTTCAAATTCAGGAATTAATGGATGTCCGATAGAAATTGCAATACGTGCACATGAAAGGGGAGCTGTAGTAGTAGTTTTTTCTTCAAAAGAGTATGTGAACAAAGAAAGAAGCAGACATTCTTCTGGCAAATATCTTGTTGATTTTGCCGATTATATTATCGATACGCATGTTCCATATGGAGATGCACTTGTTAAAGTGAATAATAATCGGATTGCACCTGGCTCTACGATATCAGGAGCATTGATATGGAATATGTTGATTTCACAGTTGTCAGAAGAAGAAGAAAAATTAGGTATAGAAAGAGAATTTTTTGTGAGTGGAAATATTGAAGGCGGAGCGGAAATGAATCAACGATATATTAAAAAATATCAGACAAAGATCAGCAGTCTGTAATCAGAAATATACGATGGAAAAGATTAAGATAGGAATGGTTTATAACATAGGCATAAGTTGAGAAAAACAGGAGAAGGTTATATGAATCAAATATATCTTGGAATAGATTGTGGGACAACAAGCATCAAATGTATGGCAATTAATGAAAAAGGAAAAAAGTTATATGTAGCATCGCGAATGCATGTGACAAATTCTCCAAAGGAAGGATGGATGGAGCAAGAACCGGCAGGATGGGTTCAACCTATGTTTGAAACGGTGCGAGAGTGTGTATCTGCTGTGGGAAAAGAGCGCATAAAAGCACTGGCATTATCGGGACACATGAGTTCTCCGGTATTTTTGGATGATAAAAATCAACCCCTCTACCCATGTATGACAGTTGGCGATGCACGTTGTGAAAAGCAGGCTGAATCTTTGATAAAGGGGTATGAAGACAAGTTTAAAACACGAACAAACAACAAACCTTTGGCTTGTTTTGTCGCACCTAAAATACTCTGGTTTATACAAAATGAGCCGGAGAAATATAAGCAAACAAAAACGGTCGTAATGGCAAAAGATTACCTTCGTTATGTACTGACTGGAATTTTGAATACGGATACAACAGATGCGGGAAATACACTTTTATTTGATGAAAAAAGCGGAACATGGGATGAGGATTTTATTACAGAATTGGGAATCCGAAGTGATATTTTTCCGAAAATAGTGCAGGCAACAGATTATGTGGGATCTGTTTTACCGGACATAGCCAAGGAATGTAATTTACCATCGGAAGTATCTGTTTATTGTGGCGGTGCAGATATGGCGTGCAGTCAAATAGGAACGGGAAGCTTTAAAGAAGGAATATTGGCAATCGCACTTAGCACGTCGGGGCAAGCATGTATGAACATATCGGATCATATGGATGTCGGATATGGAAAAGTGACATTTCATCCCAGTGTAGTGAAAGGAAAGAGATATGCGATGGGCTCTGTTTTTTCAGGAGGATTAGCCTTAAATTGGTGTTATCGGATGCTTTCTGGAAAAGAAAAACTGTCGAAAGAAGATTTGAATAAAATGAGTCTGCTTGCGGGGAAAAGTATTTCAGAGAAACCAGGGAGTGATGGAGTTGTATTTCTTCCATTTTTAACCGGAAGCGGATCTCCCTATTTTTGTCCAACAGATCGTGCATCACTTGTAGGAATGTCTACGACAACAAATGATAAATCAGTATTTCAGGCTGTTATGGAGGGTGTTTCCTATAATATCAAAGAGAGTGTGGAATTAATGAGTGAAATGGCAGGAGAGATAACTACCATATATTTGAGTGGCGGTGGTACACATGTAAAAGCATGGATTCGCGTTTTAACAGATATCATAGGGAAAAAGATTCATATATTGGAAGAATCTGATGCATCTACGTTAGGCGCTGCTTTGATAGCAGTAGCTGGTGACAGACAGGAATTGAATTTTGAGAAAATATCTGCAGAAGCAATACGTGTTGTTGAGACAGTAGTTCCGGATATGAACAGAACAGAAAAATATAAGTATTTGTATTCCGTATATAAAGAATATTACCAAATGCTGCAAGTGATGTATCAAAAGATAGAAGATTTTGTCAAAGAAGGTGGGAAGTGTGAATAAAGAACTAGTGGAGCTGACAAAACGTTTTATTGCGGTTCCAGGGTATTCTGAACTTGTGGAAAAAGAAACGAAGATGGCGGAAACTTTATATAAAGAGTTACGCAGCATGGGACTGCCGGCACAACTGTTGGATTATGATGGAAGATATAACGTGGTCTGCGAATATGAGGGAGAGCAGATAGGGCCGACAGTCGTATTGTGTACGCATTTAGATACGGTTCCGCCGTATGAAATGCAAAACCCATTTGAGGGGAAAGTGGAAAATGGCAGATTATATGGTCGTGGTGCAGTTGATGTGCGGGGGATTCTTGCAGCGATGTCGCTGGTCATGAAACGTTTGTTTGAAGAGAAGGCGGAAATCTGTGGAAAAGTCCGATTTCTTGCAGTGTCAGATGAAGAGAGCGGTTCTTATGGTATGAGAAAAGAGATTGAGAATGGGTATTATGCAGATTTGACAATTGTTGGTGAACCTACAGAACTTCAATTAGGCATCGCACATAAGGGCGTTACATGGATACAGGTGGATTTTAGAGGGAAAACCGCACATGGAAGTGTGCCAGAGGAAGGGCATAATGCAATCTATGATGCCAATCATTTTATACAATATATTGTAGAGGATTTGATTCCAAAATTAAAGGATAGAAAACAGCATAAACTTCTGGGGACAGCATCTATTAATGTGGGACTAATTGACGGAGGAACAAGACCTACGATTGTTCCTGAATTTTGCAGGGTGCAAATAGACCGGCGGCTTGTTCCGGACGAGGATATTGTACAAGTATTAAATGAGATTACAGAAGAGGCCGGAAAAGTAAATGACGGAAAAGCAGATTTTGAAATAAAAGCAATTTTGGGAGATGAGGAACATCCATTTCCGCCATTGGACTCGGGCAGGTATCAATCTATCTTGACTTGCCTTAGTCAGACGGTTTCAAAAATTACTGGCAGTCAAAAAAATATAATCGGACTTCCGTATTGGACCGATGCAGCTTTACCGGGATATTATACGGGGAAAGCTGCGGTTGTAATTGGTCCGGGCAATATCGCGCAGGCGCATTCCAATAATGAATATATTGATATCAGCCAGTTGGAGCAGTCTGTAGAAGTGTATGATTCCATGGTAAGAGCGATATCTGAATTATACAGAAAGGAGGGGGAGAATGCGTTTAAATAAAAAGGTTTCTCTGGTAGCCAGCGGAGATATGGCTCTGAGTATGACACATCCTTGTGATTGCAATGCGTACTTGATAGATTGTGGAACAGAATCAGTGTTGATCGATACAGGTACAGGATTGGACAATGAGAGAGTTATCTGCGAATTGAAGAAGGATATGGCAAGCCCATTGACTCATATATTGGTCACACATCATCACGCGGATCATATCGGTGGCTTAAATGAAATAAGAGAATATTTTCATGCACAAGTGGTAACTTCGTTTCTTGAAAAAGAGTCGATAGAAAAAGCAGATGAGACAGTTACGGGATTAGAAGCGGCAAGAAATGCAGGTTACTATCCCTCGGATTACGGTATAAAGAGTGCAGTAGTGGATAAAGTCGTAAAAGCTGGAGAACACATGAAGATAGGGGATGAAGAGATTTGTGTTTTTGATGCTACCGGTCATAGTCTTGGAGGTGTGTGTTATTATTTTCCAAAAGATAAGATGGTATTTGTCGGAGATTTGATTATGCATGGAGGATATATTAATCTACAAAATATTCCGGGAGCAAATTTGCAGAAATATGCAGAAAGTGTAATAGCGTTGGAAAAATTAGAGGTAGAACAATTTTATTCCGGTCATGGGAATTTCAGCCTAAACAGAGGGAAAATACATATTGAAAAAGCGGCAAAGGCATTTCGAAATCTTGGTGTTCCTCCTAATTTTGTCTGAAAGTACATTTGGAAAATGGATGGAATTACAAATGGAATGCGAGGGAAGGAGTTTGGCAGATGCATGCAAAAAAGTTAAAGTGTTGGAAGTGTAACTGGGAAGGGGCACTTGCAATGAAATATGAATGTCCTGTGTGTGAAAATTCCCTTGAGGTTGTATATGATTATGAAGAAGTGAATAAGGAAAATCTGGAAAAGGCATTATCCGGATGCAGTGGATTGTGGAGTTTTACTGAACTTTTACCGGTGCGCAATCCAGAACATATTATTTCTTTAAATGAAGGTGCGACTCCTTTATATCGTTCTTCTGAAGAGTTTGAATGCCAGGTTTATTGGAAAGATGAGACAAGAAATCCGACATTGTCATTTAAAGACAGACCGAATTCGGTAGGGATATCAGTCGCAAAAGAATTTGGATTTCAGAATGTAAGCATCGCATCTACAGGAAACGGAGGTGCGTCACTTTCGGCATATGCGGCAAAAGGGAAAATGCAATGTCATATATGTATACCGGAATCTACTCCGCAGGGGAAAGTAGTACAGGCAGAATATCATGGTGCAGAGTTAGTATTGTGTAAAGGTGATTATAGCGATAGTTATCAATACAATAAGCAGCAGAGTGAAAAAAATAAATGGGCAAATATGACATCAACTTACTTGAATCCTTATACGATGGAAGGGGATAAAACGATTGCTTATGAATTGTTTATACAACTAGGAAGAAAGGTGCCGGAATGGGTTGTTGTTCCTTTAGGAGCAGGAGCAATGCTGACGGGAATTTATAAGGGATTTGTTGAATTAAAAAAGTTGGGATTTTGTAGCGAACTTCCGAAGATGATAGGAGTACAGGCAGAAGGATGTGCACCGATTGTAGATGCATGGTTAAACAAACAAGATGAAGTGCAACACTGGGATAAGTGCAGGACAATCGCAGGTGCGATCGCAGATCCTTTAAAAGGTTATGAAAAAGACGGTACTAGAACACTTCATTGCATATATGAGTCAAAAGGGGCTGCAGTTAAGGTTTCAGATAAAGAAATTATGTATTGGGTGAAACAATTGGCAGAGCGGGACGGCTTGTTTGTAGAACCGGCATCGGCATCGGCAGTAGCGGCAATCGCACAGTTGCTTAAAGAACGTGTGATCAAAGAAGATGAGACTGCCATAGGAATTATTACAGCACATGGGTTGAAGGATAGCGAAGAATTGGAAAAATACATAGAACATGCCAGAGAGGATGGTTGAAAATGAGATTAGAAGGGAAAGTTGCAATTATTACCGGAGGTGGAAGTGGGATTGGAAGAGCTAGTGCAATTCGTTTTGCACAGGAAGGGGCAAAAGTTGCAATAGCAGGACGGCGGCTGGAATGTCTGGAAGAAACTGCAGAAATGGTTCGCGCGAATGGCGGAGAGTGTTTATGTTGTGTAACAGATGTAAGAGATGAGGCACAGATTATTCAACTTGTGGAACAGACATTAAAGACTTATGGGAAAATTGACATTTTATTTAATAATGCAGGAGTAGGATATTCCGCACCATATGTAATGGATTCTACAGTTAAGACACCTTCAGAGGACTGGGATGAAATTCTTTCTATCAACCTTCGAAGTGTATTTTATGCATGCAAAGCGGTTTTGAAACATATGATTGATAGAAAATCCGGAGTGATATTAAATTGTTCTTCTATCAATGGCGTGATTGGATGTGGGGCAGATGCATATACGGCGTCTAAAGGAGGAATTAATGCGCTGAGCAGAGCATTGGCGGTAGATAATGCCAAATATAATATACGTGTAAATGTGGTCTCTCCGGCAGCGACAGATACCCCGATGATTCAATCTGCTTATCAAGAAATTGATGGATTTTATGAATACTGGTCAGGAGTAGCACCGCTTAATAGAATGGCAACACCGGAGGACGTGGCAAATGCAGCATTGTTTCTTGTAAGTGATGAGGCCGGTTTTATTACGGGACAGAATTTGATGGTGGATGGAGGGTTATCCATTTCATAGAAGATAAAATATTACAAAACAGAGAAAATTATCCGGAAGAAACCGGAATAATTTATAAAAAATATAAGGAGGAAATGAAAATGACAAACTTAAAACTTTCAATGGAAGTATGGCCGAATATGCCATGGGGAAGACTGGAAATCTGTGGATGTGCAGTAAACAGCTGGGGAAATATTCCTCTGAATGAACTGGTATATAAAGTAAAAGAGCATGGATATGAAGGAATGGATATCGTGTATTCCAAAATTGCAGAGATTCCGCCAGAAGAGAAATCTGAAATCATGAAGAAAACAAAAGAGGCATTAGAAGAAACAGGTGTACATCTGCAATCTTTAGGAGCACATTGTACATTTGTAACTCCACGCTGGTTTGATGCGGCAGCAGGTGTGAAAATGATGAAAGAAGCAATTGATGATGCAGTATATCTCGGAGCAAATACAGTATGCACATTGATTGCACAGGGATTCTATGATCCTGCGTTGTATAATATTATGACTCGTAAAGAAGCATGGGATATGATTGTTAAAAATGTAGGTGAATGTGCCAGATATGCAAAAGAACGCAATATGACAATCAGTGTGGAGATTTTGCAGGGAACATTGATTAATTCAGTAGATCAATGGTTTAAATTGTACAATGAAATTGGTTTGGACAATGTGTATGTAACGGTAGATACAGGTACTTTTTATACAACAATTAAACCTAAAATGCCGGTTTACGATGCAATTTTGAAATTAGGAAAACATATTAACTGTGTACATGTAAAAGATGAAGTAGGATTTACGAATATCATTCAGTGTCAGCATGTATGGCTGGGTGCAGGATTTGTAGATTTTAAAGAAGTGGCACGTGCATTGAAAGAAATTGATTATCAGGGATATTGTGCAGTTGAATGGGAAGGCTGGCAGAATGGAGGGCTTGCCGGAGTTGGAGATCCGGGCGGAATCGGATTAAGTGATTTTGATATGGTGGCATCTGAGTCAAAATTGTTCTTGGAGGAAGAAGGATTCTGTTAAAGCGATTTGTTATATTTAGAGAATTAACAAATAGTGAAAAGAGGTGGCAAATTTGATAGAAGAGCGATTAGAAGAATTGGGGATTGCACTTCCGGTTGCTCCTGCAAAAGGTGGAAATTATAAACCAATAAAGCGATTTTCAAATGAGAAGTTAGCATATTTTTCAGGATTTGGGAGCACTACAGAGTCATTTCAAATATTTGGAAAATTAGGTAAGAAAGTAACTAGAGAGCAGGGATACGAAGCTGCAAAGAGTTGTATATTAAACTTATTGGCTGCATTTCAGAGAGATGTGGGATCGTTAGATCAAATAGGTTCTTTTGTAAAAATGCTCGTGTTTGTTTCGTCAGATAATGAGTTTTATCAACAGCCGGAAGTGGCAAATGGTGCCACCGATTTGTTGGTGGATATTTTTGGCGAAGAGATAGGACTTCCTGCGAGAAGTGCAATAGGTGTAAATGTTTTGCCGGGGAATATACCGGTAGAAATAGAAGTGTTGGTCGAACTAAAAGATAAATAGAGCTACTATCAAAATTTCATAAAAGGAAAATAAAAGAATCTCTCAAAGAATATAAAGTATTTAATACGAAGATTTTTATGGGAGATTCTTTTTATGTTATTTGGGGATTTAAAGGTTTCAGTGCTATCAGCGGGGAAACGCAATGCCATTAAGCTAGGTGTTCGAGGTTTTGTTCGAATTTGCATTGAAACATGTGCAAGAGGATATTTTGGTGCTTGGAAATACAGATTCAGAAAGAAGGGCATGCTGATAAGACAGATGCTGTTCATCTGTCAAAAATGACAATCTTCAGTGGTAGAGCCTAAGGCTATCGATATCTGAAATGAATCGCACTGATTCCACGGAGGGGCCGGTCAA
>NZ_HF986098.1:0-13170 GCF_000431435.1 Veillonella sp. CAG:933 | reverse complement strand
TGATAAGATTATTTCGTCGAATTTTGTCATAGGTGATAATTGGACTGTAGTAGGAGATTGGAAGTTTATAGAGGATAAAAAAGATAGCGCCGGAATAGTTAAAAGTCGCTCATTGTTCGTATTTAATACAGCTTCTGGATTAATTATATATATAAATACAGGAAGTTCAGGAATGTCCATCAATGATACTAAGTCCTTAAAAGCTGTATGTTCTGACGGTCGCATATATCTTGACGATTGGTCAGAAGTAAAAAACACTCAGAAACAAGATGCTTCAGATATAGAAAAAGAATTAACTATTGGAAACAATGGATCTAATTTTACCAAAATAGCTTTCAAAAACCTTGGCATTTACAACCGTATTCTTTCCAAAGAAGATTGTATCAAGGCTTATAATTACTTACAAACACTAAAAGCGAAATAATATGAAATATGTAATAGTCACAACAGAATGGTGTTTAAATCACGGGATTATTGTCCCGGCAGAAGCACGTAAGTCATTAGATGGTACCAAAGTGATCTTTCATGAGGAAATGATCTCGCCTATTCTCAGAAGTGGAGAAACAATCAAATCTTATTTATGGGATAGCGAAGAACTTCATGAAATATTGAATAGTGAAGAATGGACTATTAAAGAAAATTTAAATTATGACATTTAATTCATTGAATACAATCATTGATGATATATTTCTCATACTTAGGGATAACAACATCTCTGAATCTGAGAATTTATCACGTATACAGGTAGAACAATGGATTCATCAATACAGGGCCTATCTAATCAAACAAGATTTGGATAAAGGTAGAGACATAAATGAATCGTATGTTCAAACAATAGGACCATTGCACATTTCTAAAGTACGTAATTGCCCTACAGATGGATACAATTATAAATCTGACGAGGAATTACCAAAGTTTATAGATTTACATTTTGGATCTGGATTAATTTGTGTAAAAGATTTAGATGGTAATTTGATTCAAGTTGGAACTGAAACCAAAGCAAAGTATCAAATTAATAGAAAATATACATGCAATGATTATATTGCATATCTTAAAGGAAATCATTTGTACATAGTGGGACCAGAACATCTAGAGTATGTAAAAATAGATGGGATTCTAGAAGATCCAACGTCAATTGGTGAATGTTTTGATAGGGATGATACACCATATCCTGTTCCTGCAAACATGATACCTACGATTAAAGATATGATCTTTAGTAAAGAATTAAATTTGATGTTACAAATGCCAAATGATACTACTAACAATAGTACAAATGATGTAAAAGTTCAATAATGGAGACGAAAGCTTATACAGGACACAATTTTTATGATTCATACTCTGAGTATGTGGAAGATAATCCACTATATCAAGTTGAATATAGAGTATTTAGAGACATAATAAACGATTACTTTAAATATCTTAGAGATGAGTTAATAGAAAACGGAAAAGAGGTTAAGTTACCTTGTAGAATGGGAACCATTCAAATAGTAAAACACAAACCTAAAGAGTATACTGGGAAAAGTCTTCGAATTGATTATGCTGAGAGTAAGAAAGCTGGTAAAATTATTTATCATTTAAATGAACATTCCAATTTCTATAAATATAGAGTATATTGGAATAAACAAAATATGATAACCCCAAATAAAACTAAATATCAATTAGTAATGACGAGGGATAATAAAAGGCATCTTGCTCAGATTATCAAAAATCATATTAGAGATTATAGAGAATTATGATTACAAAATTAACTTCAATTAAAACGGTAATTGCTAAGATAATTGCTGATCTAGATTTGAAAGAAGATGACATGAGAATAAGTGACATCAGATCTTGGTGTGGAGAAGCAATTGAAAAGATTGGTGCTGTTACACAATTTATTCCAAAAGTATCTGGTCAAGATGGTACTCCAATTACTAAATTGTGTGGGTATCAAGCATCATTACCATGTGATCTTCATCAATTGCATCAAGTTGCATACTCTTTTAATTGTGATGGACCTTGGTTTCCTATGAGGAAAGCTACAGGTTCATTTGCTGTTTGGGGACATGGCAAATGCTGTTGCAACTGTGACTGTTATGATGAACTTGGACACAAAAAGGAATGTAGACACAACAATTGTTGTGAACATTGCGATCCAAATATGATTGTACAAGAAGATACAATGGTAAATTTAGTAGTAGATATGATTGGTAACATTGATAAAACAGAGGCTTTAGAATTGTTAAACACCAATCAAAATTTACGTACAATCATTTCGAATCTTATAAATGAACGAACATACAATGATGGATTTAATACTGCAAATCCTAGTGGAGGGCTACAATATAGTATTAAACCTGGGTTTATAATGTGTAATGTTCCATCAGGTTACTTAAAACTATCCTATAGTGCAATACCTACTGATGAAGACGGATATACTTTAATACCAGATTTAACTTCTTATACTGAAGCTATATACTGGTATGTTACAATGAAACTGAAATACCCTGAGTATTTGAATGGTAAATTAAATAGAGAAGTATACTATGATATTAGAAGATCTTGGAATTTTTATAGAAATCAAGCATATGCTGAAGCATTGATGCCAAATGAAGATGGCATGGAATCTATTAAAAATAACTGGAATAAAATTGTTCCAGAATTTAGAGATCATAATACTTTTTATTCACATACTGGGGAAAGACAAATAATTTATAACGCAAATGAACGCTACTAGACAAACAAATACATTTGCTGGTGGGCTTAGCATGGATGTAGACTATTCTGTGTTAAAAGATAACCAGTACATATATGCAGAGAACATTCGGATATTAACGAATGAAGGATCTTCTTTTGCAGCAATACAGAACATAGAAGGGTTCTTAGCGTGTAGACCTTCTTCAAATTTGTCTGGTGAAACTATTATACACGTTACCACAGTAAGAGATTGGGCAATTGTTTTTACTAAGATTAATGGTACAAATAACAATAATATCTATAGAATTGATTTTTCTAGATCCCAAGAGGAACCAATTGTAACAAAAGTAGTAACTAATAGACCTTTAGATATAGAAGTATCATCTAGTAATGTAGCTGCAATTAGTAGTGTATGTAGATGGGAAGCAAGCAACAATGTAAAGGTGTACTGGGCAGATGGGCATGCTCAAATTAAAGTAATCAATGTGGATGATGATCACATATCTAGTAATTCATCTATTACTTCGGATACTATAGTAATGCTACCAAAGGCTACATTACCTCCATTTGAATTTAATGGATTTGGAACAGGTAGTTTAGAATCTGGAATGATACAGTACTGTTATCAATTGTTTAAAGTAAGAGGTACAGAGTCTGCAATATCTCCACTTACCCCTCTTTATCATTTGAGTGATGGAGATCAAAAAACTAATTACAATGCTGTAAAAGGAAGTTCTAAAGGACAAAATACTGGTAAGTCCATAAAGTTGCAAGTAAGAAATAATAGCACTGGATTTGATAGACTTAGAATAATCTCCTTATTCTATAAGGCAAAGAATGAAGTACCTGTAATATCCATAGTAGACGATATAGTTATTGGAACTGGTTCTGTAATAAACTATGAAGATAAAGGTGGTAGCTTAGTATCGGAATTAAGTATTGATGAATTTAATTCATTAGCCAATTACACATTTATACCTGAAGTAATAGAATCTAAAGATAATAGATTGTTTGCTGCTAATCTTACTGAGGAAACATGGGATGTAGAATATGATGCTAGAGCATTTAGAGCTAATTCTTCTGGTAATGTATTATTGCTATCTAACTCTGGTTCTTCGTTAAACTTTGCTCTATCAGCATTAACTACTACAAATATACCTAAAGACCACGATTGTATATGCCCATTTAATGTAGACGGCAGTGCATACAAATACACTACTTCTCCAACAGGAGGATACATACAAGGTGGAAAAGGCAAGAATGTATCATATAGATTCATTACTACAGATTTACTAGAAGATGCATCTACTACATCTAGAGGAATGATAAATGAAGAATTTACATTCAATGCTTCTTCAAGATCACTTACTAGTTTAGGTATTAACTATGAAGGTAACGATAAATCAAATACAATAAGTTTATCATCTGGTAACAAAATACCAAACTATTCTAATGCCGAAATAGAGTCCAAAGTAAAAGGATATATGAGGGATGAGATTTATAGATTTGGTATTGTACTATACAATAAACAAGGTTTAGCATCTCCTGTACATTGGATAGGTGATATAAGGATGCCATCTAATAAAGATTCTGGTTATAAGTTTTTTACTTCCAATGAGGCTAGTGATTATGGATCTAATTTATCAGTTATTACCAAACCACTTGGTATTGAGTTTGAAGTAAAGAATTTACCATCAGATGTAGTAAGATACGAGATAGTTAGATGTGAAAGAACATTGTCTGATAGAACTATATTAGCTCAAGGTGTAGTAAGTTGTATTACAAATTATGACAGAGATTCTAACATCTTAACGCCATTCCCATATCTAGCTTATTCAAATAAGCATGGTTACTATGCAAAGACTCATAACGATGGAGATTTTCAATATACTTTTAACTTATCAGATACACAATCTAACAATTATTTCATGTTCGTGTCTCCAGAGATAGCGATTAACAGAGAAAATGCAGATGCGTTAATTGATAAGTTTCAAACAGTTGAAAAGGTAGGGGTTATGACGTCTCCTATTACTGCGGATGGTGATTGGGGTATTACAGATGGTTCTCTAAAAGTATTAGCAAATGCTAGATCTATAAAGTATGACGGTTCCACAATAAAACCAACTAAATCATTAGGAGGTCAATCTAGTAATGGTTATGTGTCTAGTGGAGCAATAGTAATAAACAATGATGATTTTTATTCAGCATTGCTTGCTAAATACTATGGTTTATATGTTGAAAATGGTGTTCAATCTGCTGCAATAGAAAGTGCAAAATATGCAGGACCCAGTAGTCCTTGGTTAACAAATGGTGATCAACCTTGGTATAATGCTGAAGCAATTACTATTGGTGATAAAGTATATTATAACTGGGTGTGGGATAATATTAGAACTGCAGGAGACAGTGAAGTAGATAAGACTGACGCAAATAATGTTAGAAAATATGGTCCTCATGGAATATGTGCCATATTTAAGAGTGATAACATGGTTGCTAATATACCACTAGCTGTAAGTACTTCTAGTTACAGATATGTCAATGCAGTTGTTTTGTGTAATATAAAGCAAAGCGTAAATGCATATGGCGGTAATTCATACTCTGCTATACAGAACTCTGTATATATTACTACTGGTGCTAGCGCTGAATCTAGTGTTTCCACAGTACTGTGCTATGGTGGTGATACATATCTAAACATATTTGATTACAATAACTGTATGTTTAGTTATAACACAGATGATTATTATAACAATAAAGCAAATAGATTGTTCTTAGGGGCTTTCATACCATGTGAGTCAAGTGTTAATCTAGCATTAACCCATGCGGATTCATCTATAAATAGAACTTATCAAGCTGGTGATGGGTATGCTAACCACTTTGTAGAAGATGATATAATTACTGTTGGTGATTTATATACTCAGAACACTCCATCATATGCATACAATGATGCTTATTCTGCTCAACCTAATGCGAAAAAGTTTGTAGCTAAATCTATTTACAATATAGATAATCTATTAACAGATACTCGTATCATATCTTCAGAGCTTAAAACAAATAATGAAGTTACTGATTCATGGACAAAATTCAAGGTAGCCAATTATCTTGATGTAGATACTAGATTTGGACCAATTAATGATATGAAGTTGTTTAAAAACAATCTAGTATTCTGGCAAACAGACGCTTTTGGCACAGTTGCAGTGAATGAACGTTCTATTATAACTGATAATAACCCAGGTGCTCTTACTCTAGGTACTGGTGGTATACTAGACAGATATGACTACTTTACTACAATGAATGGTGAAAGTCCAAACCAGTTGAGAGCAAATACTCAATCAGATAGTACCGTATACTGGTATGATAGTAAACGTAATGAGATATGTGGGTTTAATGGTCAATTACAAACAGTATCTAAATTAAAAGGAGTTCAATCTTATTTGAATAAGAATAAAGACTTGTTTAAAAAAGATCCTATTGCAGTTTATGATAAGAAATATAATGAAGTTCTGTTTACTCTAGGAGATAAAACATTAGCGTTTAATGAACAACTAGGAGTATTTACTTCATTCTATAACTATAATCCAGACTATTACGCAGAGTTTAGTGATAAACTATATTTATTTAAATCATTGAAACTGTTTAAATATAATGGTGGTGAACAAGCTGATTTAGATTCTGACAAAGCAAAGGTATCTGAAATAGAATTTGTAGTTAACAAAGATTATCCACAAACCAAAACATTTGATAATGTTGAATATGGTGGTGATTTTACTACAGATACTAATTTTGATTTGATATTATTTACTACAAAAAGACAAACTAGTGAAACATTGACTAGTGAAGATATTGATTACAGAGAGGATACTTATAAATTTGCAATCCCTCGTAATTCTTTGAAGCTTAATGAAGTAGAACAACTGGCTAACAAATCATACAAAGATAGGATGAAAGGAAAATATCTTATCTGTAATTATAAGTATGATTGCAATGGTGGTAATAAATTTAAAGTGCCATACATTAGTACAGCTTATAGATACTCAATGATATAATATGAAAAAGAAAAATAACAAAAATACTATACCAGCATATGTGTTTGGCATGGATCAGTTGTCAAACTACCTTGGTGGAGCTAATGTATTTGGCTCTGCCATTTCTGGTTTATCAGAAGAAGGTTCAACAGGTGATATTGCAGGTAGTACTATTGGCAGTGCAGCTTCGTTAGCCGGTGCTGGTCTCACTGTAGGTGGTCCTATTGGTGCTGCTGTTGGTGGTGGATTAGGATTAGTGAGTGGACTTATTGGTTCAATTAAACGCAAGAAACAAATGCAAGCGTTAAGACGCAGAAAAGAAACTCTCAATAAAACTAAAATAGGTATGAATGCCGCAGCTGAAACTGAAGGAGAATATTGGGATGATAATGATCTTGCATATACATTCGAGAATGGTGGAATACTCCCAGACTTAGCTTACTTGGACAACAATGAAGTGGTTAGAGATGATTATGGAAATATTGTTCAAGTTCCAAATACTCAACCAGGTACAGATAATCATTTAGTTGATGCGTCTACTTTGGAATCTGTGTTATCTGACAAAATTAAAAGACCTGGTACAAAGAACACATTTGCTAAGGAAGGACAAATATTATCTAAGATGACGAAACCTAGCAAAGGCAAAGACAAGTTTGCTGAAAATACAAACAGATTAAATAAAATAAATGCTAATAAAGCTTACAATAAATTATTAGCAGAACAAGAAGCAGTTAAAGCTGCTAAAGGAGTTAAACCCAAAGTAAAAGGAATACCTGCATATGCAGATGGTAAGGGTAAAACTGTAGACGATGTTAGAAGTAAGATGAATGCGGATACATACGCTGCATATTCTGATTTCTTCGATGAACTCGGTACAGGATTAAATAAATTTGGTGAAGCATTGGGGTATTTTCCAAAACGCATATTTGGTCCTCTTATAAATAACAAGGGTATAACTGACGCTGTAAAATCTGCAAGAGATACAAAGCCTTCTGTCACTTCTACCAATTACACTGGTGACTCCAACGTTGGTAAAGTATTTAACAGAAGTACATCTATGAATCCTTTATCAATTGGCTCTCCTACTACTGGTGCTTGGTTTTCATATCCAACACAAATGATAGATGCAATCACATATGCAAACGATGAACCAACCGCTGTTGATATACCTCTTTTACCGATTGAATCTGAACCAACTTTAACAAACACGTACACAAATGCATCGAATAAACAAGTTACAAAAACCCCTAGTACTACTGGTTCTGTAACCACCAAACAGACAACCAAACCTAACATTACTAAAGCTACTACTCAAAGATTATCTGAACCAACAATACCACTAGTAAACACTAGTATGGCAATAGATTGGGAGGATATTGTTACTCCAGTAAATATACCAACGTCTGCAGATGAAGCTACTAAGAAACGTGCACTTGGTAAACCAAAAAGTGGTTATTCACCAGATTGGTTATCATTGGCTCCTACAGTGTATAATACTTTACAATCATTAAGAGGACCAGAAGAAGAACCATTAGTATTAAATCCATATGCTGGTGCAGTTAGAAGTACAATGGCTAGACGTAGAATGAATATTGAACCTGCAAGATTAGCTAACAGTAGATCAAGGGCCATTTCAAATTATAACTTAGCAAATATTAATGCTAATACTGGTGCTAATTTAGCAGCAAGAACTCAAGCTGCTGTTGATGAGTATGCTTCTAATGCAAACATGTACGCCACTAAACAAAATGCTGACAATGCTTACTTAGGAGAATACGCAAATACTCTTAATAATTTAGGACAACAATTTGTACAAAGTGAAAATATGTACAACGATCTTAATGCTAGAAACAGAGCTGCTGCTAGAAACTTTGGAGCAACTGCAACTAGTCAACTTGGTAAATGGTCTCAAGTAAATAGACAAATGCAAAATCAATACAATAGGGATCAAATGACACTACCATTCTTAGCTGATTTCTTAAGTCAAGGATTTACTAAAGAACAAGTGGATAATTTATTAACAAGAACTAGAAATAGAGTTTAATATGGTAAATAGATATGATAATCCTGCACAAGCAGAGTTCATAAATACATACGTTCCAATTCCATTTGAACAATTGTATACACTTGGGAAGCAGGCAAAAGAAAACGTAGATCAAGCATTAAAAGATTATTCAACAGCTTTGGATAAATGGGCTGAATTTCAATCTCCATCCGCTGCTGACACAAAAGCATACTATGATGAAACTTATGGTAGAGCTTTGCCTGTGGCTGAAGAATTGTCTAAAAACTTAGACATGATAAAAACCGCAGAAGGTAGATCTAAGATATATTCAGCAATAAACAATGTAGACAGAGCTAAATTAAGTATGCTTCGTCAAAGTGCTGAAGGTTTAAGAGAGAGACAAAAAGTAAATCAACGTCTAATGCTAGAAGGTAAATATAATCCCTTGTGGCACGATGTTGATTTTACTGGTTATAACACACTTACTTCAGGTATTTATAATGATGTATCTCCACTAGGTTATCAATCAATAAAAGATCTTACAGATAAATATGTAAATAATCTTAAAGATAGCTATTTGGGTAGATCCAATGGTTTTATTCATACTGGTGTAACTGGGGATCAAATTAAAAAAATATTGGATGAAAATAAAAGTGGTATACTATCTACTCCTGAGGCTCAAATGCATATGCAAGTGTACTTAAAACAGAACCCTGGAGCAACCGCTGAAGATGCTGCAAATGCTTTTATGGAAAGAGCATATATAGATAATCAAGAATACATTAGAAATAATATTACAGTAGACCCATATGCAATGCAAGCTTTGAAAGAACAACAAGCTTTAAGAGTTGCAGCTACACGAAAAGGAAAAAATGGTGAACAACCAACTGATTATCCAGATGCTTATACTAAATTGTATAATGACGCAGTAGTTCAAGAAAAGCGTCAAATGCAAAATAATCCAAATCTAACTAGAACAAGATCATTTATAGAAGGCCAAGCATCTATGATACAAACTTTAATGGATGCTGCTAATGCTCTAGAGTTAGGTGCTATTACTCCAGAAGAATACAACACTATGTATAAGGCATACCAAGAATCTGCATCAAAGAACTACAGTAATGAAGCTATGGCAAATGCTTATGCAGAGGATGTTAGGGATATGTTTGCTAAACAATCTGATATATTCCCAGCTGTTGGAGTAAAACAAGAAAAGTTACCACTGTACTATGATACTGCGTCCAGGGTGTTGAACGAACTTACTTATCCTACTTCAGGATTAGTTATGAACCGTTACAATAAAATAAAATCTTCTAAAGAAGTAGAAATTAACAGTAATGATGCTATAACTAATGGATTTACTATTCCAGATACTAATGGGTTAATATTGTCCACAGACTTTGTAAATAAAGTAATGAAGGTTCCTTCTATGAAATACACTGTTCAGGACAATTCAAGACTTAATAGAAACTTTGCAGAAGACCTAAAATCTGGAGTATTCCAAGATGTTATAAAGGTACCTAGAAACAAAATAATGGTAGGTGAATCCAATGGCCAACCACAATTATTTCAAAGGGTTAGTGTTAAGATACCTATTCAGTCTATAAGAAATGCTAACTATGATGTTGACAGTTTTAAAGAAATGGTTAATAAAACTATGGGTTTAACATCTGAAGTTGGTTTAAGTGTTAAGCCAATAAAAGGTGAAAGTGTGGAAGATGCGTGGGGTCACTCTGATACCAGAGGTGGTGCAGCTCTTACTGGAGAATACTTTACATTTGATGCAATGGAACCAATTGATCCACATGGTATGACAAGAATGACTTTTGATCAAGAAGTCAATAAAGAACATGGTGGGTCTAAACTACAAAATGATTTATATGATAGTTCATATAACGAATCATATTCTTCTGATATCGAACTTTATCAAACTATGCTTAATCTGTTACAATAATATATGGAAACATCTATATTAGACAAATACAATGCTGGTTTAACACCTTCTAAAACCAATGCTACTACTGCGGCTATACGACAAGTAAACGCCCAGCATTCCCCTTTAACAAAAATTAAAACAGGGTATGATCGTGAATTGGAACAAACTCCAATTGATGATTATGAAGAAATGTATCTATTGGACAAAGAAAATCCAGAGGAAACTCTTAAAGATAAGAGCTACTTAAAAGATGCATGGACCACTTTTATGAATAGTAGAGATCAAATCAATCTAATGTCGGAAAGAGCTAAATTAGCTAAGGATATAAATCCCGTATTAGATGATATTGATTATGAATTGAATTTTCTTAGTGATAAGCAAAAGCTTAAAAATCTTGAAAATACTATTCCTACTTTGGATGAGAATTCTGAAGAATACAAAAATGCAATATCTGAATATTTTCAACTTCAAAGAACATTAGCAGATAGACAAGAGCAATACGATAGCATCTTGTCTAAATATGGTGAAAAAGAGGGTGATAACATTGATGCGAGAATTGAATATCTAAGTAATTCTAGAAAATCGTGGGAAGAAGAAAGATCTAAAGTAAATGAAGAAATAAATAATATATATTCTAACTTACGAGATAGATCTGAAAATTATACACCGTCTTCTGAATTTAGAATAAAAGAACAAAGAGCTCAAGACAAACCTTGGTATTCTCCAGATTACTTTTTATATGCTGGTCCAGGTTTAATAGGTTCTTCTATGGCAACTGTTAATGGTTATATTGCAGATGCTTTAGCTACTGGAGCTTTATGGTTAGGTAGACATTATGCTACTACTGGAGCATTGAACGCTGTCCCTGGAATTGGTGCTGCATCTAATTTAATTGGGTGGGGTAGTGCAATTGCAGCTACTGCAGCTAGTGTTGCTGGTAATATATACAGTAGACATAGAGAATCTTTAGCTCAAGTATATGGTGCGTATAGATCTAGAATTGAAGATAGTTTAAAGGAACAAGGTATTGACATTAAACAATATGCTGAAATTGGTAGAAACCAGTTAAAACAACAAGACCCCAATATAGATGTTTCTAAGATCTCTGATGATGAGATAATAGATAGAGTTATATCTGGAGAGATAAACATAAATGATGCAACTCTAGCAAATGCTAAAAGATCTTTAAAAGATGGATTAGAAAGAGTTTATGATAACAACATGGCATTATCTGCTATGGATGTTGCTCAATCTGCTTTAGTATTTGCACCTCTTGGTAAAGCTATGGGTAAAATAATAACAGCTCCAATTAAAACTGCTTTAAACCCATTGTTAAAAACAGGTACGAAATTAAGCGAAGCTGCAGCAAGTAAATATAACAAACTTATAGACGCTTATACTGGGTTTAATGCTAGACTTGCATACAATTCCCCAGTAAAAAATGCTAGTCTGCAAGCTGCTAAAGCTTTAGGTAGACTAGGTTTTTCTGCTACTGGAGAAGCGTTTGAAGAAGCCAATCAAGATGTATTTGATTATGATTATATTTCTGGTAAGTATGATGGAAAGTCTAGCAGTATTTTTCAATCTTTAATGGGCTTAGCTGACGCCAATTATCGTACTGCAAAAATATTATCTGGTATAGATACTGAATCTGAATTAGCAAATGATCCACAATTTTGGAATGATGTAAAAGGGGGATTTGCATTAGGTTTGTACATGGGGGGACCTACGATTGCTTATCATTCTGGATTGAAAACTTACAAAGATATGACTGCCAATTCTTTTGTAAGAGACGTAGTTGCAGATCACATTGGTAAAAAAGATGCAATGATCAAAGCTATGTCATACTCTGAAATGGCAAATAAAAAGTTGAATTATCAACAAAATGTACTCGATGTACTTGAAAATTATAAGTATAATTTGCCAGAAGGTATTACTGAACAAGATTTAAATGATGAAATAGCTACTGCAAATAACATTTTCAGTTTATCTAAATCTAAAGTAAACCAAAATATTGGTAAGACTATTGGATACAATCCTGGAACTACTGAATATAATACTTTAATTGGATTGCAACACTTGGCTACAATAGATGCACAAGAAGCACTTGACAATGCCAATCAAGCACAAGAGGCAGACAATGCTTTCTATACTACTTTGGAAAATGATCAAATGTTAAATCATTATTCTCCAGAAGAGAAGCTTACTGCTGTTGCATTAACTAAGTTAAACATTCAAAAGCAAGCATTAGAACAATTAAAAACAGCACTCGAATCTAAGCCAGAAGAAAATCAACAAAAGTTTGGTATAACGAATGAGTCAAATGCTGTTGGTAAATCTATTTCAAAAGAAATACCTAATATATTAAAAGACATAGATGCTAAACTAAATCAATTATCAGAAGGTACTAGATTCAGTTCAAACTTCATAGCCACTCCAAATTTGGTTAACAAAGGTATTGATAGTTATGTCAACACAATGATTGCAAATCATGACCTTTTGGTAGCTGAGCATAAGATGAACGAAATATTCGG
>NZ_HF986097.1:0-6691 GCF_000431435.1 Veillonella sp. CAG:933 | reverse complement strand
CCAGCCTATAAAACATATCGGCTAGCCTTATTGGCTGCTAACGGGCACCGCCCTCATGACGGTCGGCACACATTTGCTACATTGGCGGATACCTGCAAAATCGATGAAAACATTATAAAACGCATATTAGGCCACAGCCTAGCGGCTAATATCACGCAGTCAGTATACACGCATAAAGATACGCCGGACTTAATCGCCGCCGTCAACCAATTACCGACTTATAATGACCTTAGAAAAGTTGTGCAACAGGTGAGCAACGAATCGCAAACTACACCTAAAAACGCATAATATATAAATGAGAAAAGCAAGGAATACGCCTATTTCCTTGCTTTCTTTGATTTATGGAATTATACTAGAGGTAATAGAGTATTTATGGGAAGTGTAAAACTTCCGTAAATACCACACTTCTTGAGACAAAAGTTAATAAACCTTTGGGGGTAACAATTTACAACTAAGTTTATTTTAGTTACAATTGTTAAGGGTTATCTTTATATAATTCTACATTTATAGAAAGGAATCCTCTTTTTATGTTACAAGCTCGCTTATGTTTATTACTCACTGCGTTTGTTTGGGGCTCCACCTTTGTAGCCCAACGTCTTGCGTCTGATGTAATCGGTCCCAATGCGTACAATGCGATACGCTTTTTGTTGGGAGTATTAACCGTAAGTCCGTTTTATTTTTGGATAAAAACGGGAGCACCTTTGAAAAAGCCGCACTGTTCCATCATCTGGCCCTCCCTGGCCCTTGGCTTTATGTTATTTTTAGGTGCCAGTTTGCAACAATATGCCATCGCCTATACGACGGCGTCAAAAGCCGCGTTTTTAACAGCCTTATATGTGGTCCTCGTACCACTGCTTGGTCTCTTTGTAGGTGAACGACTCAGCTTAACCGCCTTAGGCGGCGTTATTTGTGCCATCATCGGAGCCGGCTTGTTAAGCTTAAAGGACAGTTTCATTCCTTCTTACGGCGACGGAATCATCCTGATTTCCACGTTGTTCTGGGCCATTCACATTTTGCTGTTAAATACGGTATCCAAACAATATAATCCGTTCTTACTGTCCATGGGTCAGTTTTTCGGCTGTGCCTTGTTCTCAGCCATAGCCTCCCTATTTTTGGAAACCACAACTTTTCAAAATATAGCCGACTCTTGGCTTTTCATCGTTTGGGGCGGCGTTTTATCGGCCGGTATCGGTTTTACAGGGCAGCTTTTAGGGCAACGCAAATTGCCGCCGACGGAAGCATCCCTTATTCTGAGCCTCGAAATCGTATTTACCGGTATTTTAGGCTATTTAATTTTGGATGAACGGCTTGATTATCAGGAAATCTGGGGGCTCATAGCCATGTGTTTCGGCGTTTTGCTGGCGCAACTACCATCCCCACCACAATTATCTATAGGACCGTTTTTCGGTCGAAAGGACTAATTTTGTATGACTGCTTCACAACTTTATCGCTTAGCCCGGCCCCGCACGCTAACAGCTGCCTTCAGCCCGGTTATTCTCGGAGCCTCCTATGCGGCGACGCTGCACACAGCGGTTCAGAGCCTTTGGCTAAGCCTGTTTTACACCTTATTAATTCTAATCTGCGTCATGAGTTCGCAGATTGCCGCCAATATTTGGAACGAATATTTCGACTTTAAATCCGGTCTCGACTTAAACCAAGCGGCCGGCAACAGCGGCACCATCGTCCGTGAAGGAATTTCGCCGCAGCAGGTAAAAAAACTGGGCTATATCTTTTCCCTCACGCCGCTCGTGCTCGGCATTTTCTTGGCATCGCAAGTATCTTGGTGGTTATTGCCGGCCGGCGCCGTTTGTATTCTGATCAGCTTATTCTACTCGGGCGGTCCAAAACCGATTTCGCGCACACCGTTCGGCGAACTCGCCTCAGGTGTGGCCATGGGTTTTGCCATTGTCTATATTACGGCCTACACCTGGACGGGCACGCTCTACTGGGACTTCTTAATCCCGGCCATTCCGTCTACCATCCTCATCGGCAATATCATGATGACCAATAATCTGCGCGATTTCAGCAATGATAAAGCCCACGGACGTCGTACTTTGGTTATCCTTTTAGGTAAAGACGAAGGAATCCGCTTATTGCGAACCTTATTTATCGTCTGCGTCCTTTGGTTATTCTTATGGGTATTTTTAGGGCATTTGCCATCAGCATCCTTGCTCGGTATCATAGCTCTCTTCCCGGCTTTTAAAAGCGCTGCTATCTTGCAACGCTATGCGGACGTGGTAAAAATGAACGAAGCTATGAAATTTACGTCCATCAGTGTGACACTCTATCATCTGTTGGTAAGCGTTGGACTGTGGATTGGGTGAAGTAAAAACCGAGACTTATAGGACAAAAACAACCTTAGTATTTATAACGGATAAAACAGACTCCCTTTTAGGCAGACACAGGAAATAAAACTTGTGCTACTTAAAAGGGAGTTTTTTGACTCTATATTATTCAATGCAGTCTTACAATTAACTATTGTTTTCTAAAAATCAAATCCTTCTTTCCATGGTACTCCATATTTTTTTAATACATCTTCATAGTTTTTTCCCTTCCATATAGGGCGCTCCATGAAATACGAGTTTTCTCTATCTGAAAATGTATGTTTAATACAAAATTCCTTTATCCCCTGCAAGTCCTTCTCACACAACATACCTTTTATAATTATACTTTCTTCATCCCATCCATTATCACTAATATACTGATAAAAAGACTTACATATATTTATATTAACTCGATATTTCATAGCATGTCTGTATATCTCTAATGGTAAAATATATGGATATTCCGCTAATAAAATTGAAGTTGAAAAAACTTTTTCAGCCAAATTTGTTAAATGACTATCAAAATCTACTTTTTCTAAAGCCTCCAAAATACTCTCCAACTCTTCTTCATTTGCAATAGTTATATTTTTCGTTAAACCATCCATATACTCTTCAATCTTTTTATAATAGTCTTTATATATTTTCATTTTTGTATATTCCCAGAATATTTATTTCTATCTTCTAATATATTCTTCTAAAATAAACATATTTCAAATATTAACACAATTATATTGGTACGGATTAAGCCAATCTGTTATTTATTGTTTTTCAACTGGTCGTATCTGGTTATTGTATACTGATTTTATAATTTATAATATCGTTTTATCCAGCTACTACCTATTCTTCCAATAAAAATACAAACTACCAATCCTAAAATAGCTTCTATCATGTAAAATTCACTAGGTAAATAAAGAAATGCTATGCCTTGATTTATAGTCCATAACCCGCCTAAACTTTTTAAATAATAATACTCTCCTATAGTAATAACTCTACACATCTTAAATATTATTTTAAAATACAAACTAGGCTCTTCTACTAAACTATTTCCTCGATATTTTTCTAATTCATAATCAACCACCCACCCATTATGCCTCATGCTCCAAGTAGATAATTCACAAACAATAATAGCAAAAGAACTATTAAGAAATATATCTAGATGGTATGGAGCTGGCATTCTAAAAACATACCCTAACAGAAAAAAACAATTACGAAAATTAATAATAGTTTTATTCCAAAATACGAGTTTATGTTAATGTACCCCAATAAAATTCACCTCGCTAATAATAGTATAGTATTACTAAATTGCAATATGAAATTTCAATTCTTTATAGCTGATGCCAAGAATGCTTCCAAATAGTTCTGACATGGCCCATATGTATCATCATTATATTAATCTAACGCACCATACAATGCGTGAATGCGGGCTTGAGTCATTGGCATATCCTTTGCATTATACAATGCTCTTGCATAATTAACTTGATCCGCATGGCTAAGCCAATTATATGTGATTACATTTAACGCCGTTGCTGCCCCGAATGTTTGTCCGGTCACCACATTGCCCACAACCAAGGTAGCTAATTTATGGAGTTCTTTGTTCTTTATTTTTTCCTAATACGGGTTGTAAGGATTCATTTATTCCCACTGCTACTGCACCGTACCGAATACCTTCATTGATGGTAGACATGACTTGACCTCCTACACTAACCGTATATTCGAAATATGACATTATAATTTTTATATATCCATTATCTTTTACTGTTAGTTAGCTATAAATTCAATGTTGTCAATATATTGTTATAATAAATAGATATCATCCATTTTCCTGTATAGCTGTTATCTCGCTTATATATTGGGCCTACATTAATTATATAAAGGTCATTATAAACATTAATGCCACCGGATTCGCTTATCGAATCAATTGTATAATTTTTACTCAAAAAGTATTGCCTCAGTTCATCTGAAAATTCCTCTTTATTTTTATCCGCTTTTATCACTACATAAACACCTTTTTGAGCAAATAGTCCCCCTTCAATAGTTGGTGAAGTTACACTATAATTTTGAACTATTTCCATACTTTTTAAAACGCTAACCAGATTTTGAGCTCTTGAATCTATATACGCTGAACAAAAGAGTTGAAAGAGCAAACTGGAAACTATAACTATAGCTAAAATAGCTCCATAAATGACAAAAATATTTTCCTTCACATATCTAAAAAAAGCTATTATTCTCTCTTTTTTTATACCTTTACTCAATTGCATTATTTCTCCCTAATAAATAATGTATATCCAACACGTTCTTAAAACCTAAGTCTTTGAAAAATAGTATTAAAGCCTACTGTAACTAACCAATGATTATGAGCTAAAGGTTTCTGTCTCATCGGCCCAAATAAATCAATCTCATATCTTTCATTTCTAAATTTTAGATTATTCTTATGTAAAGAAACCGGCTCCCACCCATGATGGAGAAAATACTCTATTATTTTGGCCCTGCTTTCCATGGCATCATTAATATCCCCTCCCATATCAATATTAGCCGTTACCTCTTTTGCAATGACAATATTACCTGTTCCTACTCTTAGGTTCAAAACCCTGTTATCAAAAACCTCTAAACTATAAATGACCTTACTTAACTCACCATATTGTCTTTCTATTTCTTCCGGGAAAGTCCAATTATATATTCTTCCGCCTATTGCCACTAACAAAAAAATCCCTAAAAAAATATTTCTTACAATAGGACTATACTTATTCCAGTACAATGCACAAAGCTTTTTATTCTTTTGCCACATATTCTCCCCAATACCTTTAAAAATACAGTTTTTTCCTACTAAAATACACATTCAGAAAAGACATGGGTTTCTTCCGTTTTTGTTTTTCAATTAATTATCAAACTACAACCATATATAAAACCATTTTTTTAACCTTGCAAATCCTATAACAAAAAAACAATGACAATAAAGCCTCTAATAAAATCAGCAAATCCCGCTAAGAAAAAGTAAATGCACCCGCCTAAATAAAATACAGCCCAAATCCTCATAAACATACGCCTTAATGGATTCTTTTTAACATATTCTAATGTGGATTCATTTTCATCACAAACAAGTCGCTTTAACATATTCGTTTTTGTAATTCCTTGATTATGCCATAATTTAAAGATATCAAAAACTTCTTTTTTTACTAAAATAATATGATATATCGTAACTCCATAAAATATTAACAACCCCAGAAAAGCAATCCTATCTATATCATGATTCAAATAAAAATATTCGTAAAAAAGAAAATAATTATAGATTATTGTCAATATTAAGAACCCTATAGTGATTTTTATTTTATTCAAATAATTTGGCCCCAAATTATTACTCCTTTTCAAATTGAATCTAAAATAATTTAATATCCAATATGTATTAACTGAGATATTGCCTCTAAATTCACTTCGCCACTATATCCTGTAATCAGCTCATTCTTATGCGAAAAGAACCCTAATAATTGACTTGGTAATTCATAAAAATGATTCGTTAGTGAATCATACATATAATAATGATAATACTTATATTCTACTCCATCTTTTATAGATTCAAACCATAATGCCCAATCTATAAATGGCTCTTCACCACTATCAGGTATAAATCTTACAATTTTAAATCTACCCAAATCACCTTCAAATTTTAAATCACCATAACTAGGTTTAACAACAGTATAATTATGATTTCCTGATAAAGTCATATTCTCAATTTTATCATTCAAGCTTAAAATAAAACTATCTTTATTGCTCCCCCAACTTTGCAAACTACTATATCTAGGTACCAAAAATAACTTCTTATTTGCCTTCGACATTACTACAGAAATATAATTTATATCATTTTTATAAATAACATTTCCACTAATGCTGATAGAAGGTATCCCATTTATATCTGATAAAATCCTTTCGATTTCTAAAGTTTGCTTATCTACTTTATATAAATAATGGTCTATATAAATATAATATGATAAATTAGTAATCCATAATTTAGGATATATGCTATATACAAATTGTTTATCCATACTTTCAATCTTTATAGCTTTATAATCTGATTTGGATTTAATGCATAGTATTAAATCCAATGACCGATTCACATAAATTATAATAAGCTTATTTTTATCAATCTTACTATCTACCGCAAAATTATATATTTCATCTTGCTTAATAAAATTTCTAAGGTCTAGACTGACATTATCGTAATCATTATAAGGAGCAATAAATGTATAATGATATCCATCCTTTATTACAATAATATCTTTCTTAGTCCACTCAAAATTTGACATCTCTTTTATATAATAACGTGTAACACTAAAAAAAAATATTGCTAAATTGCAATATCAAATTGAACACTT
>NZ_HF986096.1:0-1420 GCF_000431435.1 Veillonella sp. CAG:933 | reverse complement strand
GCATTTATGTGGACAACTATTCCTTCTGGTATTTTGAGCAATGCCATGTATCCTATCTCTAACTTGACAATTGCCAAGACTCAAGGTACTCCGGGCAAAGGTAATCCTAAGATTGTACGTGATCGTGAAAATGCAGCTTTAGGCTACAGAGGTATTACTCATCGTGCAAATGGTATCTATCCGTACGTTGCTCCAGAGTTTAAGAGCGATTTGGATGCTACATATGATACTTTAACCATTGAATGGGATAACAAGTATCTTAGTGATGACAACCAATATATTAAGACTACTCCGTTAGCTTGTGAGTTGTATGTAAATGCTGGTGAACTAGATAAATCTGCATTTATGACAGCCTTGGAAGCTTTCATTGCTGAGGCTTAATAAAAACACATTACAAAACCAAAAAGGGGATTGGGAGTAATATCCCTTTCCCCTTTTATTTTATATACGATTGATATGGAAGCAAATGAATCATTATACTATGCAGAAGTGAAGTTACTAACCACATACTGTCACAATTGCTTAGACAATAAAATGAAAGATAAAATAATGATGTTCTTACTCAAGAAAACATTATATGATAATGCTATTGCTCTGAATCTTACAGATGATGCAGAACAGTATTACAATGAAATGCTGAATTTACTTGATATGAGAACATGTAATTGTACTATTAACGATTGTAAAAACTGTAAAGATGGATACTGTCAATTATGTAAATAAAGTAGGTAAACTAGTAAATGATTCTACTAAGTACAATGTTAAATTAGACAGAACATCTATTGAAAATGTAGTACTAATATCTCATTTTGGAGATCTTGTGAAACAAATAAGTGCTGATACTAAGCTTACTGAGGAACAAAAAACTAAGGCTTTAAAAAAAGTCAATAGATATATAAACTGTCTTAAGAAACAGATGAATTTCTATCCAGAAAAGAACATTGCTCCAGATTGTATTTTGACCGAAGTAGAAGAACACATAATTCAAGAGTAATATGAATAAAAAGATATCACAATTTGAACTAACAACTAAACTGCAAGAGCAAGACCTCATTACCCTTGTACAAGATGGTAGTAATAAGAATATTACTAGTGGAAGTTTTACTACATCACTATCAGGTACATTTGCCACTAATGAGAGAGTAGATGCTGTAGAAGAAGATGTTGAGATACTAGATACTAAAGTAAATGATAACTATAAAGATCTTAGTAATAAGATAGTAGAAGGAGATACTAGTGTAACTACTAATCTTAATAGTACTATCACTAGTTACTATGATGTATTGAATAATAAGATCATTACTTTAGATACTAAGCATGACACCGATATGTCAGAGATTGGTGGTACTATGCAAGAGTGGATAGATGATATTGACAATAGATCTACATTACAACAATTACAGGATGCTCTCAATAGACT
>NZ_HF986095.1:0-10942 GCF_000431435.1 Veillonella sp. CAG:933 | reverse complement strand
CCATGTCAGGTTATCCTGTGCGATATAAAATTTAAAGTTATTCACATTCTGAAAGCTTTCTGTGAGTTTCTATACACTCCTGATTCCAAAACTTTTCAGATTGTGGATAACAGTCATAAATATCTGAAATTCAGGCTTTTATTTTCAGGTATTCATGACTGTTATCCACCGTCAAAACGACGAAGGTGACAGAATTCCAAAATAGCCAAAAACCGTTGGCTCTGCTATAATAACACTCAGGAAAGTGAGGTTTGGTTATGGCAGTTAAGTATACGGAAGAACAATTAAATAGTGTTGATAAGTCGTTTCTTATCCAGCTTCTTTTACAACAACAGGAGCAATTGGAAGCCATGACAAAAGAGCTTCACGCATCGAATGAAAAAATGCAGCTTCTGATGGAACAGGTGATCCTTGGTAAGCAGAACCGTTTTGGCAGGGCTTCTGAAAAAATGGAAGATACCAGTCAGATGTATAATATTGAATTTAATTAATCAGTAATCGGCTGAATGATCTGGTCGATGGAAAATGGGAGGATGTGCATTCTGATAAAGGGAAACATTTTATTCTCTCCGATGAGTTTATTGATATTGTGCAGAAGTAATTTGAGAGAAAATCTCACAACAGAATAAAGTGCTTGGAAATATTGAAAAGTTCGCTTAAAATCAAGGTTTACAGACATTTTTCTTGAAAGAAAATGTATCGTAGAATGCCGCAAAATATCGTAACAGATTTTTAAAATGGAGTAAATATTTCAAGAAGACATTAAAGGAATGACGCAGATAGTAGAGATATTGTCTGCGTTATTTTTAGAAAAAGGATTGGAGATACATTATGATACAAAGTAAAAGAATTGCAGAGTTAATGGACATTTATAAACAGGCAGAGAAATGCTATAAATATAATCAGAGTAGTTCGTTTTATAGATGCTTGGAAAATAAACTTGTTATAACGGCAAGGAAATATAATGACGAAAAAGAGATTTTGGAAGAGTACAAAATAGCTTGTCAATCCTATTTAGATAGTAATATATTGAAGACTAATATTAGTATTGCAACGTTGGTGCTTTCAATAGCAGGATTATTAAAGTTAATAGATGTAAAGGTTACAGTTGAAGCGGAAAATTCGGTTATAATTGCTATTATAATTTCAGTTGTGCTTATTGTATGTTTCGGAATACATATACACATGAAAAGAAGAAAATTATTAGAAATATCACATGTGTTTGAAAAGATAGCAATAAAAAATGTCCTGAGTAATGAGGAAAATTCTTGCGATAGAGAAAAATAGTTGGAAGAATTTATGGAAAGTACGGAATAGTTTTAGTATAGGCACCATTAAATCTTGATACCAAAATTCCTGTATTAATTGATTTGAATGAACAATTAATGTGCTCTAAATTGATTTCGAATAATATGTTAGTAAAATATGAGGATACGGAAGAATATGAAGAATTAGAAGTTACCATTATTGCGAGAATTATTTCTAGCGGAATGGTAAAATTACAAAAAGCTTTTTGTGATCCGTTGAAGAATTTTATGACATTAAATCGTGTTATGAGAAGAAGTATTGAAGGACGAACAGATGGATAAATGAGAGATATGCAGATAAAGATTATGGAACAATAGAGATTTTGGCTATATATCAATAAAAATAGGAGAACAGTATGGACATTAGAGAAACATTGTTAGAATTGACTAATTCAGGAACAATTAGATATTCTTATATGGCAGTAGAAAAATTGATTATTGTTATGATGAAAGATTACTTGAAATCACAGAATAAACGGCTTTTTGCAGAAAATGAGTCTGTTCGTGGAATTTCAGATATGATATTGCCCGATGGAATAGATAGTGATGAAAGTTGTATTGCAGCAGAAATTAAGATGTATAGACATAAGCAAATGAGCCTGCGAGTCATATATGATACAATTGGACGTTTTTCGATTAACAGAGGGGATATTAATAAGCTTTTATTAATAGTTGTAAATGAACTACCAGATGGAATAAGAAATCGTATTAAAGAAAAGAAGAAACAACTAAATTTTGAACTGATAATTTGGGATATAGATGATTTGGTTCGGATATTTAGTTATAATGAAAGCTTATTTGTTGACACATATAACAATTTGAATACAGTGTTATTGAGAGACACTATTAATAATGGTATTTCTAGAAATAATAGCACATATTTAGAAAAAAGAAAGAAATATGTTGAACAATTACATGCACAATATGAAAATGATAATATTGTTCTTTTTCTTGGCGCGGGAGCATCAAATGAAGCTAAAATAGCAACCTGGGATACCTTGATATCAGAATTATTTGTTGCATTAATAGATAAACAATTAAGTGCTAATCACATTCAAATAGAGAAGAAAGATAAGAAAAAAATAGTAAAAGAAGTCATAAATCAAAATGGAAATTCACCATTGCTTCAAACTAGATTTTTGAGAAATGGATTTGAGAACGATTTTGAAGAATTGGTTAGAGATATATTATATAAAAGTGCTGTTGATACGTCAGATTTATTAGAGGAAATAGGACAATTATGTATACCAAATAGGGGAAAACTAGGTGTACGTGCAATTATAAATTACAATTTTGATGATTTGGTTGAGAAAAATTTAAAAAGATTAAGAGTAAAATATCATTCGATATATGGTGAGGGGATGATTCCGGACACAGATGAGATAGGCATATACCATGTTCATGGATTTTTACCGCAAGAAAAAGAAAATTATGAAAATTTGACGAAGTCATTACTGGTTTTTTCGGAAGAAGGATATCACAAACTTATGATTGAGCCATACAATTGGGCAAATATTAGCCAGTTGAATTATATGATAAATAACACCTGCTTATTTATTGGATTGTCTATGACGGATCCTAATATGAGGCGATTGTTAGAAATAGCAGCACAAAAGAGAACTGAGAATGATGGAGAATGCCAACACTACGCTATTATGCGAAGATTTAAGATAAAAGATTCGGAAGAAGTTGAGTCAATAAAGAGTTTTGAAAGAGTAAACGAATCATTACAAGAGTCGTTTTTTAAGGAATTGGGAGTAAATGTTTTATGGATTGATGAGTTTAGTGAAATTCCAATTCTTTTAAAGCAGATTAAAGGAAATTATGATAGCTATTGATATTTGGCTCTATTTTGGCTCTAGAAAGCGACTTCTTTTATATGGTCAACAGTATGAATGTCCGGCACAATAATTGCGACGCTGCTGATAAGAAAAAATATAATGCAAAATTTGTGACACTGACAAGTCAAGAGCAGGAAGATTGGTATGATGAGATTTACCAGAAGGGTTTGATGGCATTTTTAATGTTAGAACAGGCAAATCGGGAAAAAGAATTGCTGCGTTCAAAAGTGCCACTATACCATAGATATATGGATAATATTATACATCTAGGTAAGTTGGAATTAAATTTGGAAGATAGAGAAATGAAAAGTGTTGATATTAAAAGTTTACTTGGAACATTAAATACGTTTGAATAATAGAATTCAAAAAACATTAGATGAAAGAAAAATTGGGGATACTAAGGTGGAATTGTTAACTTTTCCTATAGGGCAATTGTTTGAAGAAAAAGAAAAGATTAATAGGAAGATTTTGAACGTAATATATATTTTATGTATGAAAGAGAGACCAATTCCACGAATCCCTTTTAAAGATTTGCAAAAATGTACAGATAAGATTGTTCTATTGTTTAGTGATGAAGTTGCAGAATGGGCTTTGGATATTAATGAAAAGAAGATTGAAATAAAAAGAGTAGCACAAACCAGGTTTTACAAGGAGTATAAAAAGAAGAATTATAATTCATTTGTAAAATGGAGACCAGATTTTGACATTCCAATTAAAAGAAGTTATGCACTTTATGATGCAAGAAAGAAAAATGCAGAATATATATGGCTGTTGGATGATGATATAATTATTTCGCAAGATAATTATTTCCGAGCTATAAGAGCAATGGTCGGCGGAAAAGGGATAGTGGGTTTTCATGTTACAGAATATCCGGATATGTCGATAATGGATCATGCGAAGAGAATTGTTGATCACCATAATGCAAGGATTTCTATGACTGGAAGCTGTATGTTTATCAATGTGAAAAAGGTACGAGGATATTTTCCGTATGTATATAATGAAGACTTGTTCTTTTTTATGCAACAACCTTTTCAAAATGTAGTCTCAGGAGGAACAATAAGACAAGTTGAAAGAACATCATGGACTGACTTTGAAAGAATCCGACATGAGCAGCTTGGAGATTTTATTTATAATGTTTATAAAAGCAGATTTCTAAAGTTAAATACAGGGATGATTGACTGGAAAAATGAGAAAAAAGAACAGCTAGAACAATTGAATAGATTATATGAAACTGTATCAGATGAAATGGTAAAAGAAGCAGTAAGAGTGGCATACGAAGCAACAAAATATATTGACATATATGAAGTTGAAGAGTTTGTTAACAACTGCCAGTTTGCAGATTGGGTTTATAGATTATAAGGGGACATGTAAAGTGAAAGAAAATGTAATTTATATTACTGGGAGAAAAGGAGTGCAGATACCGGCAGCATTTGAAGAGGGAATAGATACGAATCCGGTTGTAATTATGGCACATGGATTGCAAGGATCGAAAGATGAGTATTTAAATACCCAACTAAGAATTGCAGATGAATTAAAAAAATTAGGAATAGGTTCATTGAGAATTGATTTTCGAGGCCATGGAGAATCCGAACAATCGTTGGAAGAATTTTCGTTGAAGTCACAGATAGAAGATCTGGTGACAGCGATAGAATGGCTGAAAAATAAAGAAGATAATTTGCGAATAATTACGCTGGGGATTAGTTTTGGAGCCCCACCGATTATGGTTGTGTCAGAGCTATATTCATCAATAATAAAGAAATGTGTTTTGATTGCTCCTGTTGTGGACTATAAAAACACATTTTTGTATCCTGTAACAGATTGGGGGAGAGAGAACTTCGGATATAAGAAAATCATAGAAGGTATATGTACAGGGGGAATAAATCTTGATGAAAAATATAGATTAGGAAGAGAAGTTTTAATGGATATATTGCTGGTAGATGTTGCACAATTTGTTAAGAATACAAGCTATCCTATGTATATTTTTCATGGGGAAAGTGATAACATGGTGCCAGCCATATTATCGAAGGAGTTTTCAAAAATACGAAGTAATATAAATATCTTTTTAATGAAAAAAACGGAACATGGATTAACAGAAGTTGGGGACGAAGAGTTTTTAAGCAATATTTCAATTGAAAATATGAAAAAAGTCATAGAGGAAATCTCGGAGTGATAATTGGAGGGAACGGTATGCCAAAAATCGAAATTCATCAGACAGCTATTATTGGACATGCATTAAGACCATTGCAGGGGATGATTTGCAGTAAGGAAAATCCGATGGATCCCAAAGTTATAATTGAGGGAGATTTATATATAGGTCCATATTCTGTAGTTGGTGAAGGTGTCTGCTTGGGAAAAAATGTTATAATAGATGTATATTGTAATATAGAACGAGGCGTAATCATTGGTGAAAACACACTTATAGTTCATAGAGCGACTGTTGGAGGATATAGTAAAATTGGTCGAGAATGTGTAATTGGAGGTGTGATAGGAGAAGGTACAGTGATAGGAGACAGGTGCCGCGTCTTTGGGTCTGTTGTCCATAAACAGGATGATCCTTCATATTCATGGGATCACAGGCCGGAACCAGAACCGTCGGTTACAATTCATGATGATTGCTTTATTGGTTTCGAGTCATTTGTTGCAGGGGATATAGAGATAGGACCTAAGGCGTATATATGTGCTAATTCTGTAATTACAAAAACAGTACCTCCCGGTTATATTGCTTATGGAAGAAATCAAATGGTATATCATACAGAATGGAAAGGAAATTTAGGGAAAAGTCCTGTATTTGATGGTGTATAATATGATATCTTATGCGTTGATAACAAATGGACAGTACAATCCGTTTTTAGCAGTTCCACTGCCAGATCATATGAAGTATCCAATTTCACAAAATTGTTCAGAAGGTATAGATCTGGACTATACAGCTTTAATGCTAGGAGAGCAATTTTTTGTAGATGAAGCTGTTTTTGAAGACATTCTCGTATCCAGAAAAGAGTATTTTACTCCTATGAAAAATACATTTAGAGAACTGAAATCTAGTGGATTGCTTGTGTGTAAAAATTATGAAACTTTGTTTTATGAAAATAAAAATAAAATAATAAATATCACGAATATGTTGTTGGAGAATCCAGAAAACTGGTTGGAACTAGAACGAAAACAATGGATTCCATTGAAAGGTGAATTATTTGAATTTCAGAAAAAATACGGGACACAAGATATGTACCAGGCTAATATTGGAAATATTGGAATAGAAAGCTGGCTCTCGTATTCGGATCAAATAGAAAATAGAGTATTAAGAACAAAACTGTATGAATTATTTGAAGGGAAAAGAGAGATATCAGAGGTAAAAGTAGAGGACGTTAAAGGAGCGTTGCAGTTCATAGTTGCACAGATTGTAATGTCAGATTTGATTGCTACATCTTTAAAGGTACCAATTTTAGATTGGGATGATGCAAAAGAATTGTATGAAAAATTATATTCTGTAAAGTGGGAAGGATATACACAAGAGTTAGCATTGCGAACTGAAGTTACAAAAATGTTTAATATAATAATGCCAGATTTAAAACCCAATAATATAAAATCTGTCATAAAATTCATACAGGATGACAAGTCGGTTGTTTCTCTGCGGAAGATGTTGAGTAATACTATCGGCAAAGGTGAAGAGGAAAGTAAGGAGTGGATGGGACAGTATATAAATAAGATGATTCATGCAGATCTTATTGCGCAAAAGAAGTCATCAGTGTTTCAATTCTTTGGAACCATACTGGGATTGATTCCTGGTATACCGTGGGTAGGAGCAGCAGGACTTGCAGGAGCTTCAACAGCAGGAGGAAATATTATAACATCTAAAAAATCAGACTATTATTGGTATTATGCATTGCAAAAATCATATAGAAACTGAATGACTTTTCTTTCATGTGTAGACAAAGATGCCGGTGAGTTGAAAAAAGAAATAAAGGAGATTAAAACTCCATTGGTAAGAAGATTTAATAGTGTATCGGTGTTGCAAAGCAGCCGCCTAAAAATGTCAAGGTACTCGCTATTTTGCGTTTACGGATTAATGTGAGTATTTGGAGGATGATATATGGGTTCTTTATTATTTGAAATCAAAGACAACAAGGATGAGCTACATAGAGTAGGGGTGTCAGATATAGGTTCAATTTTAACCATAAATGATGACTTTATGACAAAACAGGTGATGGCAAGGAAGGGTATAGAAAAAATTAAATATTGTTCGATTAAACCTAATGTTGAAAATTTGACATTAGTAATTAGGAATTATACTTTAACAGACACAATATATATAGAAAGTTTCTGGGATGTAAGATCAGATATCAATATATTTCAATCTATAGGAACTAATATTCATATGACGGAACAAAAAATTCAACATATGCAGGTAGATTGTGCAAGCGTTTTTGCAGCTGATTGCAGTGTGGAAAAAATGGAGATTGGTATATTTTCGGTTGTAAATCAGTATAAAAATTTGAGTGGCGCACAAGAAAATATTGCTTATAAAATGGATAAATTGGAATTACGTGACATGAATGTAGGTATATTGGATTTATATGCGGAATGCAAATATATTAATGTCCAGAGAAGCAGAATAAATGAATTTAACAATAATGGTAATATGCTGAAAAATGTTACATCTACAGTAGGTTGGATAAACATATGGCAAAATACACATATAGGGAAATTATCTATCGGAAATAAAATAGAAAAAATGACGGTGGATGATACTTCTATTGATAAAGTGGTTGCACGAGCTAAACTTTATATTGATACTTTAAAAATAAAAGATTCCAATATTGAAAATGCATATGGATTTGAGAAAAAACAATTTAACGATTTAACATATGATATTTGGGAATGGATTGGAAAATCAGCAGATAATAGTAGAAATGTGAGAGGACGAGCAGAAGCAAACTATCAAATGGCTAAGCTACTCTATAAAACAGAAAAAGGAACAGACAAGTTTATGAGTTCATTGTTCGATTTTTGTGCTGGATATGGATATAAACCTTTTAGAATTATAAGAACATCAGGTATCATGGTATTGGTAAATACATTTATGTTTTCATTTATAAAATTTGTGGAAATACTTTCAAAGATGTGGGCTATTCCACTTATTGGAGAATCATTTTGTAAAGGAGCAACTATTGTTTGGAATTATTTTCTGATTTCTATTGCTGCTTTAGCGGGCCAAAACAGTTTTGAGCTGAGAGAGGGATTACCATATTGGCTGTCAGTCATTGAATATTTATTAGGAGTTGTTTTGTTTGCGATGTTTGTTAATGCATTATATGCGAGATATAAAGAATAAATGATGATAGATGAGAGTGCAGGGACATAAAATTCTCTGTATTTTTATTAGTTTCTATACTAAGAATGGGGAGAACAGATCTTGGTAAAACTGTATAAAAATATTGAAAGTTCTGTCTTATTTTGTCGAAAGAGGTAAAATTATGCAGATTTAGTGTATCATAATAAATATATTATAATTTGCATGTTTTACGAAAGGAATATGAACGAAGTGTTTGGTATAATGATTAGTATGTTATATATTGGCGGGTATTTATATTTGATACAAAATAATTTGTTTAGAATAGGCGGATTACTTTTGGTAGCAATAGTTTATATATTTGCAATGAATCAGCACAAATATAATATGCCTTCATATAGAGAACCGTTGTACAGTAAAATTGTAGAATATCTTCAGAATGACGATATGTAATGAAAGTGGTATCTTAATCTCTACAACTTACATATAAGGATGATTTAAAAGCTATTGCAGGAAGCGAAAAAAGTTATGGGGAGACCTTCAGCTTTATGTAGGGATTGGATTTGATGGAAATAAGTTGAATAGTTACTAAAAATATGATAAAGTACAAATGAGAATACAAGTGGGCTAAGTGTTTAAATAACAAAAGAATTTGGGGTGGATATTAAGTGGGAGATAAAGAAGATATACGAGATGTTTTGCCTGAAGAATTAAGACTGGAAGATAATATCCCTGAAGAGTTATGTTATGATATTGTAGAGCAGGCAAGAGGTAATGAACATTATAGCTGTGTATATCGCGTCGCGAAGTGGGGCAAGATTGAAGAGAGAGCCTTTTTGAATACATATGGAGAGATTCAAGAAGGATATATTCCGGATGATGATGGAAAATATCCGAAAGACAATATAGGAACATATTCTACATCAGTCTATACTGAACGAAAAAATTGTGATAAATTTATTAATATGTTAAAGAAAAGTGTTCGGCTCAGAAAAGTATATCCTTTTCCGGTTATAATTGTAGGAAATACTTCGAATGGTTTGGTACAGAGAACAGCGGACCGAGACGTGAACTATCCAGATCCAACACACGTAGATTGGTGGTTGTTTTCAGGGAAAAAAGGAACAGTATTAAGCAATTTTGTATTATGCGAATAGGAGTGAGATTATGCCATATTTAGGAAATATTCCGGAAATTGGAGAATTAACGGAAGAAAAGATTCTGTTTGAGTTTGATAAGATACCAATTATTTTTGTATGTCATAATCAAACTCGTAAAAAATATCTTTGTGTATGTACAGATTGTATAGTGGGATATAGTTGGTTGCTTACAGAAATAACGAGAACTACATTAATTGAGTTGATAAAAGATAAGATATCTGTGTTGAAGGCATTTGAGATATCAAAAAATAAAATTTATAGTATTAATAGAGAAGAAAATCAATATTCGTATGAGAAATATAATTTTGCAGATATTCCGGAGGAAGAACTTCCGGATGCAGAGGAAAAGCTGGAAAATCCATTTTTGACAGATTATTTAGCCCAATTGGAGGTGGAAGATTCCGTTACAAATGTCCGGTGGGAAATGGAGGACATTTTAAAAGGATTTTTTATTGCTTCAAAACCGAAAACGGTAAATATGGAGATAAATATTTCGAACGATAGAGAAAATGATATTAATAAATATTCAGAATCAAAAGATTTTGGTATGGTTGAAAAGTCAGAGTTACCGTATATATGCGAGAATACTAATGATAATAAAATTTATATTCGAAAAGGCAAGCTTAATAGTTGTAGTTTGTTAATTTGAACAATGAGCAGGTGAATGAGTATGATTAAATGTGAAGAGGTATGCTTGTTTGAGGAAGCATTTAAAAGAAACTTGAATGATGTAGAAAAAAAAGACAATATTCCGGTAAAACTGGAAACTAATTTTGCACCGAATAAGAGTAAAGAAGTGCAAGATGCAAAGTTAGAATTATTGATGATTATCGGAGAGGAAAATGCTGAAAGATATGCATTTTACTATAAGATTAAGGTGGCAGGGATATTTAGCTGGTATGAGGAAAGAATGTCGATAGAAGAGGCTCAAAAAGAAATTGAATTAAAAGGAATGGAGATTTTGTACTCATTTATAAGAACATATTTTTATGACACATTAAAAAAAGCAGGTATGGATCCAATCGTATTACCACCTGTAAGGTTTAATTGAGCTTGGTTGTCAGGAGAAATTCCGTTTAGCGTGGAATTGCTACAATATAAACCAAAAATAATAGAAGAGATTTGACGGGGAGAAGAGAGAAAAAGAATAATGAGACAGGAGATAAGACAGAAGATGGGAAATTTTCTGTCTTATTTTGTCGAAGGATGTCAGTTTTTATTGGTTGAAGTGTATCATATAACAAGGGGGATTTGTAACCACATAGTAAACGGTGAATAGTAGGTACCACGATTTTTGCTAGTTTTCATGAGATAATTACTTTAAAAAATCTAAGGTTTTTTAGAGGG
>NZ_HF986094.1:0-818 GCF_000431435.1 Veillonella sp. CAG:933 | reverse complement strand
GCCACACACACTTTTTGTCCTATAAGCCGCTATTTTTTTCTTTCATTAGATTTTAATCGGGATTAAACCAGATTTAATAAGACGTATACTAGCTAAAGACTGACATTTTACTGTTTTAACATTGCTTCTTTAGTCAAAGTCATATGATCGAGTGTAAATTCTCTATCGGCAAATTTGATGCAAGCTTTTTTGAAAGCACGTTCGGTGCTGCTGGTACCGGCAGCATTTTCTTTTACAATGTATTTTTCATTATACACATATTTATCTTCTTTAACGGAATAAATAAGAACAGTGTACAATACGGTGACTTCAAATTTTACCGGAGAAAAACCGAGCCAAGCAGTTTTTACTTTCGAATCGGTGATTCTGGCATTAATCAATAATACATAATCGGAATTTGTTTGCTGTGCCATTTCATTTAATTCCTTTTTCTTCGGCACATAACCACGCCCCAAAGCAGTATCATCAGGATTCAAATCGTTTTCCAATTAATATTCTTCAAATACACTTTGGCTTTCAGCCATATTAACAGGTGATAAATTTTTGTGTTTAGCCAGTTCACGATCGATAGCTTTGTATAAAATTTCTCTTGCCTCTGTTTCATTGCTCACCCCTGCATTCCCTACATACACGAGCGGCATTATTCTTTCTTTACTACCGCTATTAGAATAAGCGGTAACATCAAAGGCATTTGTTGTAAATACAGCCCCAACTAAAACAAAAATCCCCATCATTAACAGTGAAAAAATTCTCTTCATAAATAAACCTCCTCTTACCTAAAAATAAAAATAGGCTTATAGGACAAAAAGTGTGTGTGG